>JAJZPJ010000137.1 GCA_021811225.1 Pseudomonadota bacterium | reverse complement strand
TGGCCGCAACCTGCACATGCCGGCGCAGAAGGACTTCCTGGGCCCCGCCAAGGTCCACCTCCTCGCCGCCTTCGTCTATGGCTCCGGCGGCGGCGTCGGCGCTCCCCCCACCCCGGTCACCCAGTAAGGGCCCGCTCACTCCTATCCACAACTTCTCCCGATACGACCATGAACGATGCAGCACCCCCACCGCAGCCGCAGGCTCCCGAAGCAATTGAGCAATCGCTCTACGAGGTGCGCCATAAAATCCATCCGCGCGCCGTCAGCGGCTGGTTCGCGACCTGGCGCTGGTCCCTCGTCTGGTTCACCCAGCTGATCTTCTACGGGCTCTGCTGGGTGCCCTGGCACGGCCGCCAGGCGGTGCTGTTCGATCTGGCCGAACGCAAGTTCTACATTTTCGGTCTGGTGTTCTGGCCCCAGGATGTCTTCTACCTGGCCATCCTGCTGATCGTCGCCGCGTATAGCCTGTTCCTGTTCACCGCCATCGGCGGGCGGCTGTTCTGCGGCTATGCCTGTCCGCAGACCGTGTATACCGAGATCTTCCTGTGGATCGAAAAGAAGATCGAGGGCGACCGCCACGCGCGCATCAAGCTCGACGGCGAACCGCTCTCCGCCCGCAAGTTCTCCCGCAAGGCCGCCAAGCACGGCGCCTGGATCGCGGTGGCGCTGTGGACCGGCTTCACCTTCGTCGGCTACTTCACGCCGATCAGGACGCTCGCCAGCGAAGTGACCAACCTGAGCCTGGGGCCGTGGGAAACCTTCTGGGTGTTCTTCTACGGTTTCGCCACTTACGGCAATGCCGGCTGGATGCGCGAACAGGTGTGCAAGTACATGTGCCCGTATGCGCGCTTCCAGAGCGTGATGTTCGACCCGGACACGCTGATCGTCACCTATGATGCCGAGCGCGGCGAACCGCGCGGCTCGCGCTCCAAGCACGACGACCACCGCTCCTCCGGCAAGGGCGACTGCGTCGATTGCGGCATCTGCGTGCAGGTCTGTCCGACCGGCATCGACATCCGCAAGGGTCTGCAATACGAATGCATCGGCTGCTCCGCCTGCATCGACGCCTGCGACCAGGTGATGGACAAGATGAATTATCCGCGCGGCCTGATCCGCTACTCGACCGAGAACGCCATGCTGAAGAAATGGGGGCGCAAGGAGATCATCGGCCACATTCTGCGGCCGCGCATCATGATCTACGGCGCCATCCTGGTGTTCATCGTCGGCGCGGCGGCTGTGGGGCTGGCCTCGCGCATGCCGCTCAAGGTCGATGTCATTCGCGACCGGGGCACGCTGGCGCGCGAGGAAGACCACGACATGATCGAGAACAGTTTCCGCCTGCAGATCATGAACGTCAGCGAGACCCCTCGCCGCTATACGATCAGCGTCAGCGGACTGGCCGGCATCGAGATCGAATCCGATCGCGTGGTGGACATTCCCGCGGCGACCACGCGCAGCGTGGTGGTGGAGGTGCACGCGCCGGCCGGCTCGGGCAAGCAGGAATTCAACCGCATCTATTTCGAGGTCAAGGCAGTGGCTGACGAAAAGATCGCCGTGCGCGAGCCGGCCAGCTTCATCATGCCTTGACCGGAACAGCGCTGAGCGCACGGTTCATAGACCTGCGCACCCGCCCGTCAGGCGGGTACTGGCCGGAACGGCGAAAATAGTTTAGGGTAGAATAATTCGAATATAAGAGGAGAGTCGAATGAAGCGCCTGGTCTGGGTTTTGTGGCCCTCTTTCGTCGTCGCCGGCGTCGCCGAAGTGCTGTTCTTCACCCTGATCGATCCGCAGGAACTCTACCTGTTCGGCGCACCGGCGAACTTTTCGCGGATGGCCGTCTACTCGTTCGGATTTTTCGGCTTCTGGGCCATTTGCGCCGCCTCCAGCCTGTTTACCTGTTTCATCCAGCGCAGTCCGGACGAGGTGAATGTCTGCATGGCCGCAGCGACCTGCAAGGATCGCGTCAGGCCCTGAGTCCGGCCGCGTTCGCGAGCCTCGGGCAGGCTCGGCGCCGGAGAGCGGTGCCCAGTCCGGCGCTACGCGCTCAGCGATAGACCAGCACGGGGATCTTGGAGTGGGTCAGCACCTTCTGCGTTTCGCTGCCCAGGAGCAGTCCGCTGAAGCCCCGCCTGCCGTGAGAGGCCATGAAGATCAGGTCGCAGCCGGCGCTCGTGGCGGCACTGATGATTGCGGCATAGGGGATGTCGCTGACGACGCTGAGCGAGTCGCAGGCGACGCCGGCCGACCGCGCCCGCTGAGACGCCGCGGCGAGAATTTCCTGGGCCTGCTGTTCGGCCATCTCGGCGAATTTCTCCGGCGTGGTCGGATCGATCAGCGCGCCTTCGCCGTAGAAGGAGACCGGGTAATCGGGCTTGGAGAAGAAGAAAGTGATCTTCGCGCCGGTCTCCTTGGCGAAGGTGATCGCGCGCTCGACGGTGTCGGCGGAGAGCTGTGATCCATCGGTCGGAACGAGAATATGCTTGAACATACGGCCTCCGGAGGAATGATGATATGCCGGTCCATTATAGTAGGAAAGACGGTCGGGGAAGGCTTGACCCAGATCAAGGGCCAAGCGGTGCAGCGCAGCACAATCCGTCATGCAATCGACCGGGATACGAAATGGACCGAACAAAAAAGAAGACCCTGGCGCTGACGCCGCAGGCGGCGGTGCAGGCGGTGGATCACGCGCTCGAGGCCAAGCTCGACCCGATGGGCATGGTGACGCCCCTGCTGCACGCGCAACTGGCGTGGCTCTCCCATCCGCAGGAAATGGCCGAGGCGGTGGCCGGTTTCTCCGGCAGTCTGATGGAGTTGCAGTGGCACGCCTGGCGCCGCACGCTGGGTCTGCCCAGCCAGGACGTCGAGGAACCGCATCCGGACGATAGCCGCTTCGCCGATCCGGTCTGGCGCGAGTCCCCCGCCTGGGATCTGATCAAGGAGTGGTATCTGCTGTTTACCCACCACATCCAGGACAAACTCTTCGAGACGCCGGGGATGTCGAGCAAGGACCGCCGCCGGGCGGCATTCTGGTGGCGCAAATGGCTGAATGCGGTGGCCCCCACCAATTTCCTGCTGACCAATCCGGTGGCGATGCGGCGCGCGCTCGAAACCCACGGCGACAGCCTGGTCAGCGGCTTGAAGATCTTCCTCGACGACCTCTCCGCCGGCAACGTGCGCATGACCGGCCCGGACGATTTCATCGTCGGCAAGACGCTGGCCACGACGCCGGGCAAGGTGGTGTTGAGAAACCGCCTGCTCGAAGTGATCCACTACGCCCCGACCACCGAGAAGGTCTATCGGACGCCGATCGTGATCGTCACGCCGTGGCTCAACAAGTTCTACATCCTCGACCTGAATCCGAAGAAGAGCCTGATCAAGTTCCTGCTCGATCAGGGCTACTCGGTGTTCATCACCAGTTGGAAGAATCCCGATGCGGCGATGCACGACGTCTCCTTCGACGATTACCTGACCGAAGGCATCGCCGGCATCGTCGCGGCGGCGCGCGACATCAGCGGCAGCAGGCAGGTGCACGCCGTCGGCTACTGCATCGGCGGCGCGGCGCTGGCCACCTACATGGCCTGGGCCAACCGCCGCTATGCTGCGGATGCCGTGCCCGTGGCCAGCGTGACGCTGCTCGCCACCCTGACCGATTACCACAAGCCGGGAGACATCGAGGTGTTTCTCGACGAGGGCAGCTTCAAGTGGCTCTCCCGCGCCATGGAGCAGAAGGGCTTCCTCGACGGTCAGGAGATGGCCGCTGCCTTCCGTCTGCTGCGCTCCAACAGCCTGATCTGGCACTACGTGGTGCATGGCTATCTCTACGGCGAGAAGCCGGCGCCGTTCGACGTGCTGTTCTGGAACATGGACGCCACGCGCATGCCGGCGGCGATGCACGAGTGGTATCTGCGCCAGTTCTACCTCGACAACAATCTGATCAAGAAGGATGTCCTGACCGTGGCCGGCGAAAAGATCGATCTCGCCAGGATCGTTCAGCCCCTGTACAGCGTTTCCGCCGAAGACGACCACATCGCGCCATGGCGATCGGTCTTCCGCACCAACAACTATGTTTCCGGCCCGAAGCGTCACGTCCTATCCTCGTCGGGACACATCCTGGGCATCGTCAATCCGCCGGTGACGCCGCCCAAGCGCGAATACTGGGTCGGCGCCGCCGAGCGCCACGACAAGGCCGAGAGCTGGCGCGAGCGAGCCCTGCACCAAGCGGGCAGTTGGTGGCCGGACTGGATGGCCTGGCTGGCACCCCAATCGGGCGCGCTGGTCAAGGCCGGCAGGATGGACAGCAAGGGCCACCCCGCACTCGAAGACGCTCCGGGCGTATACGTGCTGGAGCATTGAAGGCGCACCGCCGGCAGTCTTGACCGCAGTCAAGGAAGCGGCGGCCGGTGCCGCTAAGATGAGCACACGATCCACTTTGCAGACAATACCATGAGCGCTCCGACGAAAATCCTGCCCGACCATCACAAGCATTGCGACGATCTTTTCGTCGCCGCCGAGGATGCTGCCGCTCGCGCCGACTGGGCTGCGGCGACGGCGGCATTCGATCGCTTTCGCGCGCAGATGGACGCGCACTTCGAGGCGGAGGAGACGGTGCTGTTTCCCGGCTTCGAGGCGGCCACCGGCATGAGCGACGGGCCGACCCAGATGATGCGCTTCGAGCATGAGCAGATGCGCACGTTGCTGGCGCAGCTGGCGCAAACCTGCGCCGCCCGCGATCGGGATGGTTACGCCGGCGTCGCCGAGACCCTGTTGATGCTGCTGCAGCAGCACAACATGAAGGAGGAGAACATCCTCTACCCGATGTGCGACCAGGCGCTGGGCCCGAATGCGGAGCAGATCGGCGCCGAGATGAGCGCGCTGTTGGGCCGCGTCGATGGCTGAGCCGCGGGTGATCGACGGCCGGGAAATGTCGCCGCCCGAACCGTTGGAACTGACCCTGGCCGCGCTGGAGACGCTTCCGCCCGGCGAAGAACTGGTGGTACTGCTGTATTGCCAGCCGCTACCGTTGTACACGGTGCTCGACCAGAACGGCTATCGCCACCGGGCGGAACTGCGCTCCGACGGCACCAACGAAATCCGCATCAGCAAAGCCTAGCGCGGCGCTTCCCGCGATGCAGCCGACACTGTCGTTCGAGCAGGCGCCGCCGATCTCGGTGCCCTATCGCTTTTTCCTCACCGCGCCGCTGTTCGGCATTGCGGCGGGCTTGCTTCTGAGCTGGCTCGGGCCGGCGGCGCTGGCCTCGCGCTGGAGCCCGGGCGCGGCGGCGCTGACCCACCTGATCGCCGCGGGACTGATGCTGCAGACGATGTGCGGCGCATTGCTGCAATTCGTGGCGGTGGCGGCGGGCGCCAATATCTGGCGTCCGCGCCTGATCGCAGCCGTGGTTCATCCGCTGATCATGATCGGCGCCTCGCTCCTGGCGCTGGCATTCGCTCTGGGCGATCCCTTCCTGTTCCGGCCGGCGGTGCTGCTCTTGGCGGTACCCATGGGCCTGTTCATCGGCGTGCTGGCGCTGGCGCTGCTCAAGACGCCGGCGCGCGGCATGACCCTCCACACCCTGCGTCTGGCGGTATTCGCCCTGCTGGTGACGCTGACGCTGGGCGTGACCCTGGCCGGCACCCTCGGCTGGCAGGGAAATTGGCCGCTGCCTTTCCTCACCCTGGTCGATGTCCACGTCGCCTGGGGCCTGGGGGGCTGGGCGCTGCTCCTGGTGATCGGGGTCTCCTATCTGGTGGTGCCGATGTTCCAGCTGACGCCGGCTTATCCGGTCTGGCTCGCCCGCTTGTTGCCCGCCGGCCTGTTCCTGTCCCTGCTCGCCTGGTCGCTGCAGCTCGGCCGAGAGATGCCACCGCCCTGGCTGGCGGGAGTCGCCCTGTTCGGCATGGCGCTGGCGGGAATCTACGCCGCGACGACGCTGCGCCTGCAGTCGCAACGGCGGCGACGCGTGTCCGACGTCACGCTGCTCTTCTGGCGCGGTGCGATGGTCTTGCTGCTCGCCCTGGCGTTTTCCTGGCTGTTGTTCCAGATGCTGCCGCGCTTGGGCGATCAGGCGCGCGCGCCCCTCTGGCTGGGCGTGCTGGCTCTGCCCGGGGTGTTCGTCTCGGTGATCAACGGCATGCTCTACAAGATCGTGCCCTTCCTCAACTGGCTGCATTTGCAGCGGCAGGGGGATCCCAGGAAGCCGCCGCCGAACATGAAGCAGATGATTTCGGAGCGGGCGATGAGCGGCCAGATGCTTCTTCATTTCACCGCTGTGGCGCTGTTGTTGGCTGCGCTGCTCTGGCCGCTTCTGGCGCGGCCGGCCGGCCTGGCCTTCGCCGCATCCAGCCTGTGGCTGGAGTGGAACCTGGTGGGCGCGGTGAGGCAGTACCGGCGTTTTCTTGAGCGTGCGCTCAGAGATCGAATTGACGCAGCCGGTTCTGGTCGTGAATCGTGATCGCCTTGCCATGTACGCTGATCAGGCCCGCCTCGGCCAGATCGTGAAAGACCCGCGACAAGGTCTCAGGGGTGAGGTTGAGACGCGAGGCGATCACCTGCTTGGAGGTGGGCAGGGCGACGGCGGTCTCGCCTTCGCTGCCGCCGACCTGGGCGGCATGCTCGAGCAGGTAACCGATCACCCGCTGGGAACTGGAACGCTGCGAATAGGATTCGACGTCCTGCACCAGCGAGTGCAGGCGCAGGGAGAGGCCGGCCAGCATGCGCCGGGCGAAGGAGGCGTCGCGCTCGAGCAGTTCGAACACCGCGCTCTTGGGGATGTTGAGCAGCAGCGTATCGCCCAGCGATTCCGCGAACACCGGGTAGGGGCGATCCATGAACATCACCGCCTCGCCGAAGCTCTGCCTCGGCCCGATGATCTCCACCACCTTCTCGTTGCCCTGGGTCGAAGGAAAGGCGAGCTTGATCTGGCCGAACACGATCAAATAGAAGCCATGCGGCGCGTCGCCCTTGTGGAACAGCATCTCGCCCTTG
>JAJZPJ010000136.1 GCA_021811225.1 Pseudomonadota bacterium | reverse complement strand
GCCGGCCGGTGCTCTGAAAACAGCCGGTCGAGCGCGGGCCGATCGCAGATGTCGGTGCGGGAGAAGAGGTGGCGGGGGTTCTGCGCCACCGATGCGAGCGACTCCAGGTTGCCGGCGTAGCTGAGCTTGTCGATATTGACGACGGTCCACTCGCTCTGCCCGATCAGCAGGCGAACCAGCGCGGAACCGATGAAGCCGGCGCCGCCGGTGACGAAGATGGACCTTTCCCCCACCTCCCTTCCCGAGGACGGGGGTGACGGTCGTTCGCGGGTGACGCCCGCTCCCTGATATTGGCTCATGCCGCCACGACGCGGTTCTTGCCGGCGCGCTTGGCCAGGTACATCGCCGCGTCGGCGCGCTTGACCGCATCCCTGGCCGCTTCCTCCCGAGCGAGTTCGGCGACGCCGGCGCTGAAGGTGATGAGCATTTTCTGGTTCTCGTGAAGAAAGTATTTTCGCGTCAGTTCCCGCTGCAGCCGGGTCAGGGTCTGGACCGCGGCGTCGAGCGTGGTGTCGGGCAGCAGGATCAGGAATTCCTCGCCGCCGTAGCGCGCCAGCGTGTCCTGTGGGCGCAGGGTCTCGCGGATGACGGTGGCCAGGTGCTTCAAGGCCTCGTCGCCGACCTGGTGGCCGTAGGTGTCGTTCAACTTCTTGAAGTTGTCGATGTCGAGCAATCCCACGCACAGCATCGCCTCGTGGCGTACCGCGCGCGCCGCCTCGCGTTCCAGCGCGTCGTCCATGCCCTTGCGGTTCAGGGCGCCGGTGAGCGGATCGATGCGGATCATCTCGCTGGTCTCGGCCAGCTCGGTCTGCAGGCGATCGACCTCCTTCTCGGTTTCCTCGACGCGCCGGCGCATCTCGCGCAACTCGTCGCGCGAGCGCTGGGCGTTCAATTGGATCGCGCGGGTCTCCTGCATCACCACGTCCAGCACCTCGGAGAGTTCGGAGATGTCGCTCGCCTGGCTGATCTTCTGCACGCAGAGTTCGATCTTGTCGTGGTAGCCGCTGGTGGTGTCGGAGAATTCGACGAGCCTATCGACGAAACTCGCGAGCATCGCCTTCAGGCGGTCCTGGGCGTCGTGCAGATGCTTCTTCAGTGCGCCCTGTTTGTAGATGACGTCCTTCAGCCGGCGCTCGACGTCGTCCAGTCGGCGCAGGTTGAGCGGCTGCCGGGTGAGATCGAGCAGGACCGCGATCTGGCCCCGCAGATACTGGTCGTCGATCGCCAGCTCGCCGATGTTCTCGATCAACAGGTGGAGCACGTGCAGCAGGGCGGTCCGCAGTTCGGTCTGGTCCTCGGCGATGAAGTTCAGGCGGTAGCTGAACTTCTTCAACTGGCCACCCAGGCGGGCGATGTCATCGCTGCTGCGGGCGGCGCGGACGGCGGCGGCCAGGCTGGCCGTCTCTTCCACCATGGCGGGGCTCTCCGCCAGCAACTGACCGAGACCGTTCTCCAGCACCTGCGCCAGCAGTTCCCTCAATTCGCCGGCGAGCGGCGTCTCCGCCGAGCTGGCCCGCGCGGTGGCGGGCGCATCCGCCTTGGCGCCTGCTTCCGGCGCGGTCACTGCCACTGCCCCTTCGCCCACCATGGAGGCTTCCGTCTCCGCCGTCAGGCCCTGGGACCAGGAGCGCAGCAGCGATTGCAGGCGCGAGAAGAGCAGGTCGGGCGCGTTCGATGATTTCAGGACGTGATCGAGCACCTCGCGCTTCTTGGCCGGCGTCAGGCCGACGTGGCTGCGCTCCAGTTGCTGCACCAGTTCGTGGATCAACGCCGACCACTGCGGCGGCTCCGCGCCCGCGGCGGTGGTCAGCGCCAGCAGCGAAGCCTTCAGTCCGTCCCAGCTCTTCTCGGCCACCGCGGCGTCGAGGTTGCGCGCAAAGCGCGTCTGTTCGGCCGTGGCCCGCGGCAGGGCGGCGGCCAGGGCTTTCAAAGCCTTTTCCGGGAATATCTCCGCCGCCGTGGTGCCGGCGATCTCGTGGTAGAGCTTGAGGTAATTCTCGGGCGTCGGCTGCTTGCGCTGCATCGCCAGGCGACGCAGCACTTCCCGGGCGATTTCTGCGGGTTGGACGAGCTCGGCCATGAACTCAGAGGCGGTAGAGTGGTGACGAGGCCAGCATTATTCCACAAGACCCCGCTTCAGGCCGTAGTGGATCAGCTCGGCGTTGGTCTCCAGGCGCATCTTGTCCAACAGGCGTTTTCTGTATTCGCTGACGGTTTTGACGCTGATGTTGAGTTCCTCGGCGATCTGGGTCAGGGTCCGGCCGGCGGCGATCAGGCAGAGAATCTGGTACTCGCGGTCGGAGAGCGCCTCGTGGGCCGGCCGGTCGCTGTCCTCGGCGATCAGGTCGGCGAGCTTCATCGCCAGCGATGGGCTGACGTACTTGTGCCCGCCGGCCACCTGACGGATCGCGGTGACCAGGAGTTCGGGCGCGCTCTGCTTGGTCAGATAGCCAGAAGCGCCGGCCTTCAGCGCGCGCACCGCGTACTGTTCCTCCGGGTGCATGCTGAGGATCAGCACCGGCAGGCGCGGGAACTCCTTCTTCAGCATCTTCAGGGTGTCGATGCCGTTCCTGTTGGGCATCGAGACGTCGAGCAGCACCACGTCCCATTCCTGCTGCCTGGCCAGGTGCATGGCATCGACGCCGTCGTCGGCTTCGCCGGCAACCACCAGGTCCTCGGTCTCGGACAGGATTTGCCGCAGACCCTGGCGCACGATGGCGTGGTCGTCGGCGATCAGTACATGGATTTTTTCATTCATCGTGGATCAAAACAGTTTTCGCTGCGGCTCTTCCTCGGCGGGTGGCACGACCTCGGCCTGGCGGACGTCGGGTACGCGCAGGGCGAGATGGCTGCCGCCCTGCTCGGCTTGGCCGATGGTGAATTCGCCGTTCAGACTGCTGACGCGTTCGCGGATGCCGCGCAGACCGAAGGATTTCGGCTTGTTGATGTCCGCTTCGGAAATGCCGCGGCCGTTGTCGCGGATTTCCAGCGCGATTCTACCTCTTTCGCGCCGCAGCCTGACCACTACCAGCGAAGCGTGGGCGTGCTTGGCGACGTTGGTGAGCGCTTCCTGGAGCACCCGGAACAGCGCCAGCGAGGTCTTCTCGTCGGGCTCGATGCCGACGTCGTCGCAATGCACGCGGCAGACGATGCCGGTGCGTTGGTTGAAGTCCTCGGCCTGGCACTCGATCGCCGCCTGCAGACCGAACTCCTTGAGGATGCCCGGGCGCAACTCGCGCGCGACGCGACTGGCGGTGCTCATGGCGCGGTCGATCAGCGCTTCGATAGCCTGCGCCTTGTCGCGCAGGCCGGCGGGGGCGGGCGAAGCGGATGCCGGCAGCTTGCCCGAGAGCAGCGCGGTCTCGATCTTCAGGGCGACCAGGGTGCTGCCCAGCTCGTCGTGGATGTCGCGGGCGATGCGCTCGCGCTCCTCCTCCTTCGCGCTCTCCAGGTGGAAGGAGAGTTCCGAGAGCTGTTCGCGCGAGCGCCGCAGTTCGCGCTCGATCTCCTTGCTGCGCGTGATGTCGGTGGCGATGCCCTGCCACTGGATGCCGCCGGCCTCCAGACGATGCGGGGTCGAACGCAGGTTGATCCACTTCGCCTGGGCGCGGCTGCGGATCCGGCCCTCCCAGTTGAGCGTCGAGAAGCAGGCGGCCGATTCCTCGATGGCCTGCTCCAGCGTCACGCGGTCGGCGGCGTCGATGGCATCGAGGAAGCGCCCGGGGTTGGCCAGAAGCTCGTGCTGCTTGAGGCCGAACAGCTTGTCGCAGCCTTCGCTGACGTAGAGGAAGCGCAGGCCGCCTTGCGGATTGCGCTGCAGCTGGAAAACCATGCCCGGCAGATTGGAGGCCAGGGCGCGGAAGCGCGCCTCGCTCTCCCTCAGCATCTCCAGGGCGGCGCGGTGGTCGGCGCGATGGCGGGCGTCCCGGATCTCGCGCTCGACCGCCGGCACCAGGCGTTCCAGACTGTCGCGGGCGAAGCAGTCGTGGGCGCCGGCGCGCATCGCCCGCGCCGCGGTCTTGTCGTCGATGTTGTTGGCTATGACGATGAAGGGCAGGTCGAAGCCCATTTCCTGCATCAGCTTCAGCGCCGCCAGCGCCGACAGTCCGGGCAGGCGGTGCCGGCACAGCAGGGCATCCCAGGCCTGGGCCGGGAGCGCTGCGCGCAGCTCGTCGGCGTTCGCGACCCGCAGCGACTGAGGCTCGCGTCCGGCATCGAGGAAACGCGAGAGCAGCCTGTCGGCGTCGGCTGCGCTGGTTTCGACGAGCAGCAGGCGAAGGGGGGAATCTTTTGCTTTGGCGGCGGTGGCCATTGTTGGCGAGGGTGTTCCGGAAGCTTCTAGAGTGTAGCGGAAAGCACGGCCCCGCGGCTATAATCGCGCCTTCTGCTATCTCACCCTGGCCGGCATAGCTCAGTTGGTAGAGCAGCTGATTTGTAATCAGAAGGTCGCGAGTTCGATTCTTGCTGCCGGCACCAGATATTCAGTAGCTTGGCGTCTTTCGCGCTTCTGCCGCGGGCTGGACACTCGGCTGTCCAGCCGTTCGACGGAAAGGTGAAATTCACGCTGCGATCAGGCCGTGACGCTGGGCCAGCAATGCGGCCTCGGTGCGCGAGTGGACGCCTAGCCGCTCGAAAATCTTCATGACGTGGTTACGCACCGTGGCGTCGCTGATCGCCAGGCGACGCGCGACTTCCTTGTAGGATATACCCTCGCAAATGAGCTTCAGGATTTCGCGCTGGCGCTGCGTCAGCTGCGCGACCCCGGCCTGATCGCTGCACTCGGGCAGCGGCGTCGATGCGACCAGGCAGGTGCCGCCTGCCAGCACGCCGCGCACCGCTTCGAGCACCGCTTCGCCTCTTGCCGACTTGTGGATGAATCCCCGCGCACCTGCCGCCAGGCCCGCGTGAATCAGTGCGCTGTCGTCGGTTCCCGAGAGCAGCACGATGCGCAGATCGGGGAATTCGTTGCGCACCACGCGCAGCGCATCGAGGCCGCGATAGCCGGGCAGATAAAGGTCGAGTATCGCCAGGTCGACGTGATTGGCCGCGGCGCAAGCCAGGGCTTCGGCGATATTGCTGGCCTCGACGATTTCCGTGTCGGGACCGAGCCGTCCGAGTATCCACGCGAAGCCCTCCCGGAACATCGCGTGGTCGTCGACGATCAGTATCTTCAAGCTTCCTCCCCTGACATCTCGGCTGAGACGCTGCTGTAGCACATCAGTTGGGCAATCAGCTGCTCGGTTGCCAGTGCCAGATCCATGACGCGCTCGGCGGCGTCTGGCAGCGCCTGGCGCGCCGCATTTTCGGCCCGTTTGGCCAGCGTCTGCAAGCCCTGGGCTTTCGCCACTAATGCCGTGTTGTAGGTGGCGTGCGCGAGAAAGCTCATTTCCTCCATGTCGCGCGCCGCGGCTGCGGCGCGCAGCCGTTCAGGCGTGTCGGCATCGTGCTTCAGGATCGATGAGACGAGCTTGGCGATGTGCGCCGGCCGGTCGCTGTGTTCGGCTTCCAGGGCGGTCCAGTCGATGCCGGATACGCTCGACTGCCGCAATGCTGCCGACGGCACTGCGGCCGCCGCCGCGGGGCTGCGCCGCGAGTGGCGCAGCACCTTCGCCACCAGTTCTTCGGCGTCGATCGGTTTGCCGATTTGATCGCGCATACCGGCCGCGAGGCTCTTTTCGCGTTCTTCGGCCAGAACGTGCGCCGTCTGGCCGAGGATGGGCAAGCCCGGATCGTGTTCGAGAATGCGTCGTGTCGCCTCGTGGCCGTCCATTTCGCGCATCTGGATGTCCATCAGCACGATGTCGAATGCGTCCGGCCCGCCCTGGATCACCCGCTCGACCGCCTGGCGCCCATTCTCGACCATGACGACCTGCGCGCCCTCGGTTTCGAGCAGATCCGCGAGGATCACCTGATTGACCTCGACGTCCTCGGCCACCAGGACGACTAGGCCGGAAAGGCGCGGGCCGCAGGCGTCGGGTGCGCGTTCCAATTCCGGAGCGACGGCGCTTGCAGGCACTGCGATGCAAGGCAGCCGCAACTCGAAGGTACTGCCTTGCCCGAGCCGGCTCTCGACCCGTATTTCACCGCCCAGCAAGCCGGCCAAGCGTCGGCTGATAGACAAGCCCAGGCCGGTGCCGCCGAATTTCCGCGTCGCGGATGAGTCCGCTTGGTGGAAAGGCAGGAAGATCTTCTCGATCTGCTCGGCGGTCATGCCGACCCCGGTGTCGCTGACACGAAAAACCAGCATGCCGTCCTCGCGGCCGGCGTTAAAGGCGACGCCGCCTTGCTCCGTGAATTTGATCGCATTCGAGAGCAGATTCATCAGAATCTGCGTCAATCGCAGCGGGTCGCCCAGGCACGCCTTGGGCAGGTTCGGCGCCCGGTCGATGCTCAGCGCGAGGTTCTTGCTGCGCGCCTGTTCCAGGACCGGCGCAAGCGCGTCGTCGAGGACGTGATCGAGCGTCAGCGGCACGCTTTCGACCAGAAGTTTGTCGGCCTCGACCTTCGAGAAGTCGAGAATGTCATTGACGATCTTCAGCAGCAAGCTGCCCGATCTGATGATCCGCTCGAAGCTGCCCTGCGTTTTGCGCCCCCGGTTCTCGCGGTAGCCGATCCGTGCGAGCCCGAGCACGCCGTTTAACGGCGTGCGAATCTCGTGGCTCATGTTGGCGAGAAATTCGCTTTTGATCCGTGTCAGGGATTCGGCGTCGCGGCGCGCTTCATCGAGCGCGGTGCGTGCCGCGTAATCCTGCCGGATGAGCCATTCCCGCCACCAGCCGATGCCGGCGGCCAGCAGGAACATGTTCACGATATGGAAGATCCAGTAGGACACGTCCCGCATACCCTCGTACCACAGTCCATAGAGGAAGGACAGCAGCAGCAGCGTTCCTGCAATCAGGGCGTAGCGGAAGCGGATGCCGAGAATGGCGAAGCAGAAGATCTCGACGAAGGTGAAGTCCATGATGCCGACCCAGGAGTCGAGCCCCTTGCCACCGTCGCG
>JAJZPJ010000135.1 GCA_021811225.1 Pseudomonadota bacterium | reverse complement strand
CAGCGCGATCGCCCCCAGCAGCGCGACGCCGGTGCGGTCTAGCTGCAGCAGCGGCAAGCCGCCCAGGATCATCCCCAGATAGACGACGATGAAGATAGCGACGACGAGTTCGTTCATTTCTGCGCCATAGTGTGATCGAGAATCCGCCATGCTGCCACAGCGTTGTGGCCGGAATCGACGGACCTCAGCTCCGTTGACAATTCTGACCGGCGATAGGATGCTGATGCCGGATGCTGGCTCTCGCCTGTCAGCGCTGACCTGAGGAGCAAGATCATGACCGAATTCATGGCCGAACGGACGGTAGTCCAATCCATTTCCCAGAGCCATGTCGTCACCGCGGCTCCGGAAGCGAGCGTTTATGAGGTGGCCCGGGCCATGACCCAGGCGCACTGCGGCAGCACCCTGGTCGTCGATGCCGCAGGCGCGATGGCCGGCATCTTCACCGAACGCGATCTGCTGAACAAGGTCGTCGCCCAGGCGCTCGATCCGAAGGCGACGCGGGTGTCCGAGGTGATGACCCGGAATCCCTTGTCCGTGCCGCCGGAAACCCTCGTTTCCGACGCCGTGCTGCTGATGCGGAAGCACGGCTTCAGGCATCTGCCGCTGGTCTCGGCGCAGACGAAATTGCTCGGGGTGTTCTCCCTGCGCGACGCTTCGCCGCGCGAACTGGTCGATGCCGAGGATCTCGCCGAGCACCTGGAGCAGTTGAACGACGTCCTGGCCTGAGCCCCCTACCGGCCGACGAACTTCGGCTTGCGCTTGGCGACGAAGGCGCGCACGCCCTCGGCGAAATCCGCGTCGGCGGCCGATTCTGCGAAGCAGTCCTGTTCTGCCTGCAGCTGTTCGATCAGGCTGTGGTCGAGCGATTCGTTGATCAGCCGCTTGGTGCGGCCATAGACCGCGGTCGGTCCCGCGGCCAGCCTCTCCGCCAGCTTGCGCGTCTCCGCGGCCAGATCGGCCGAGGGCAGCACCCGGTTTACGAGCCCCAGTTCCAGCGCCCGGCGGGCGTCGAAGCGCTCGCCCAGGAGCGCGATCTCCATCGCCTGCTTGACCCCGACCAGGCGCGGCAGCGCGTAGGTGGCGCCGCCGTCGGGCGAGGTGCCGATGTGGCAGTAAGCCAGGGTGAAGTAGCTGCTGTCGGCGGCGAGCGCCAGGTCGCAGGCGCTGATCAGCGCTACGCCGAAGCCGGCGACGGCGCCGCCGACGCTGGCGATCACCGGCTTGGGCATGCGCCGCAGCCGCATCACCGTGGCGTGCACCTCGCCGATCAGGTGCTCCATCTGCAGCTTGCGGACGTCCTGCGGCTCGTCCAGTCCCTGATGGAAGAACTTGATGTCGCCGCCGGCCATGAAGTGTTCCCCTGCCCCCTGCAGCACCACGCAGCGGACGCTGTCGTCGTCCTCCAGGCGGGAGGTGAGCGCCGAGAGCTCCAGACTCATCGCGCGATCCAGGGCGTTCAGGGCCTCGGGCCGGTTCAGGGTGAGGGTGGCGATGGCGCCGTCGATTTCCAGCAGTACGCTGTTCATGATTTCTTTCTGCGCCCGAGCGCGGCGACGACTTCCGACGGCGCCTGCACCAGTTCGATCAGTACGCCTTCGCCGGCGATCGGGAAGGCGTCGTTGGCTTTGGGATGGAGGAAGGTGATGTCGTGGCCGGCCGCACCTTTGCGTATGCCGCCCGGGGCGAAGCGCACGCCCTGATGGGTGAGCCAGGCGACGGCGGCGGGCAGATCGTCCACCCACAGCCCGATATGGTTCAACGGCGGTTCATGGACGGCCGGCTTCTTGTTAGGGTCCAGCGGCTGCATCAGATCGACCTCGACCTGGCTCGGGCCGCTGCCCAGCGTCGCGATGTCCTCGTCTACGTTCTCCTTTTCGGCCACGTAGTTGCCGGTGACCGTCAGTCCCAGCAGGTCTACCCACAGGCGCTTTAAGCGCGCCTTGTCCGGCGCGCCGATGGCGACGTGCTGGATGCCGAGGATTTCGAAGGGGCGTTGCGTCATGGTTTACGCCACCGGTTTGCCGCGCGACCAGCGCAATAAGAAAATACCGATCACGATCATCGGCAGCGACAGCCACTGCCCCATGCTGACGATGTAGGAATGGCCGAAGATGCCGGCATCGGGTTCGCGGAAATATTCGGCGACAAAACGCAAGACGCCGTAGCCGATCATGAATGCGCCGGAGATCGCCGCCCTCGGCCGGGGTTTGCCCGAGAACCACCAGAGGATGACGAACAGCGTCAGACCTTCGCCGAGGAACTCGTAGATCTGCGAGGGGTGGCGCGGCTGATTGTCCACCCAGGGAAAGACCATCGCCCAGGGCAGGGAAGGGTCGGCGACCCGGCCCCACAGCTCGCCGTTGATGAAGTTGCCGATGCGCCCGGCGGCCAGTCCCAGCGGCACCAGCGGCGCGATGAAATCGGTCACCTCGAAGAAGGTCTGGCCGGTCTTTCTGGCGTACAGCGCCATCGCCAACAGGACGCCGAGAAAGCCGCCGTGGAAGCTCATGCCGCCCTTCCAGACGGCGACGATTTCCAGCGGATGGGAGAAATAGTAGCCGGGCTCGTAGAACAGCACCTGGCCCAGCCGTCCGCCGATGACCACGCCGAGCACGCCGTAGAACAGCAGATCGTCGAGGCTCTGCGCGGTGAAGCCGCGCAGCGGGAATTTTTTCGCCCGCAGCCGGCCCAGCCAGAGGAAGAGCATGAAGCCGGTCAGATACATCAGACCATACCAACGCACCTTGAGCGGGCCGAGCGAGAAGGCGACGGGGTTGAACTGGGGAGCGATGAGCATGGCGGGATTCGGTTTGGGCTAGAATCGGCATTCTATCTTAGGACCGACCGAGTGTCGGCCCCATTGGCTTGAGCCCAGCCGTTTCAGGAGATCCGCAATGCCCGAATACCGTTCCCGAACTTCCACCCACGGCCGCAACATGGCCGGCGCCCGCTCGCTGTGGCGGGCCACCGGCATGAAGGACGGCGACTTCGGCAAACCGATCATCGCGGTGGTCAATTCCTTCACCCAGTTCGTGCCCGGCCACGTGCATCTCAAGGACTTGGGCCAGCTGGTGGCGCGGGAGATCGAGGCGGCCGGCGGAGTGGCCAAGGAGTTCAACACCATCGCCATCGACGACGGCATCGCCATGGGCCACGGCGGCATGCTCTACTCGCTGCCCTCGCGCGAGCTGATCGCCGACTCGGTCGAATACATGGTCAATGGCCATTGCGCCGACGCCATGGTGTGCATCTCCAACTGCGACAAGATCACCCCGGGCATGCTGATGGCCGCGCTGCGCCTCAACATTCCGGCGGTGTTCGTCTCGGGCGGGCCGATGGAGGCGGGCAAGGTCGAGTGGCAGAGCAAGACGGTCTCGCTCGATCTGATCGACGCCATGATCATGGCCGCCGACCCCAAGGTCTCGGACCAGGAAGTCGACCGCGTCGAGCGCTCCGCCTGCCCGACCTGCGGCTCCTGCTCGGGCATGTTCACCGCCAACTCGATGAACTGCCTGACCGAAGCGCTCGGCCTGGCCTTGCCCGGCAACGGCACGCTGCTGGCGACCCACGCCGATCGCCGCGGGCTGTTCCTGAGAGCCGGGCGCACCGCGGTCGAGCTGTGCCGGCGCTGGTACGAGCAGGGCGACGCCGCCGTGCTGCCGCGCTCGATCGCCTCCTTCGCCGCCTTCGAAAACGCCATGACCCTGGACGTGGCGATGGGCGGCTCGACCAACACGGTGCTGCATCTTCTCGCGGCGGCGCAAGAGGCCGGGGTCAAATTCACCATGGCCGACATCGACCGCATCTCGCGCCGCGTCCCCTGCCTGTGCAAGGTGGCGCCCTCGACCCAGCTGTACCACATGGAGGACGTGCATCGCGCCGGCGGCATCATGGCGATCCTGGGCGAACTCGACCGGGCGGGGCTGATCCACCGCGAGCTGCCGACCGTGCATAGCAAGACCCTGGGCGAGGCGCTGGAACTGTACGACGTGATGCGCACCCACGACACCTCGGTGTTCGACTTCTACCGCGCCGCGCCGGGCGGCGTGCCGAGCCAGGTGGCCTTCTCCCAGGACCGCCGCTACGCCGAGCACGACCTCGACCGCAGCGCCGGCTGCATCCGCGACAAGGCCAACGCCTATTCGCAGGACGGCGGCCTGGCGGTGCTGTTCGGCAACATCGCGGAGAAGGGCTGCATCGTCAAGACCGCCGGCGTCGACGACAGCGTGCTCAGGTTCACCGGCCCGGCGCGCGTCTATGAGAGCCAGGAGGATGCGGTGGCGGGCATCCTCGGCGACGAGGTGCAGCCGGGCGAGGTGGTGATCGTGCGCTACGAGGGCCCCAAGGGCGGGCCGGGCATGCAGGAGATGCTCTATCCCACTTCCTACATCAAGTCCAAGGGTCTGGGCAAGGCCTGCGCGCTGCTCACCGACGGGCGCTTCTCGGGCGGCACCTCGGGCCTGTCGATCGGCCACGCCTCGCCAGAAGCCGCCGCCGGCGGCGCCATCGGCCTGGTGGAGAACGGCGACCGCATCGAGATCGACATTCCCGGACGGCGCATCCATCTCGCCGTCGGCGCCGAGGAACTGCAGCGCCGCCGCGCCGCGATGGCGGCCAGGGGGGCGGCGGCCTGGAAGCCGGTCAAGCGCGAGCGGACGGTCTCGCCGGCGCTCCTGGCCTACGCCGCGCTGACCACCAGCGCCGACACCGGCGCGGTGCGCGACGTCTCCCAGCTCAAGCCTTGAGCGGCGATTTCGACCGCCTCTACGCGGGGCGGCTGTGGTCGGTGATGTCCTGGGACGGACTCGCCGCCTTCTGGAGCCGCGTCGATCCGGCCGGCGCCTGGTATCTCTACGCGGTCGGCGAGCCGCCGCCGGCGTTTCCCGCGAGCGAGGAGGAGAGCGCAGAATTCCTGCGCCGCATCGACGAATTGTTGCGCCGCGAGCATCACGAGTCTTACTGCGGCATCGTCTATGCCGACGATCTGGAGCGGCCCTCGTTCGTCAAGATCTACGATCCCAACCACCTCGGCACATCCTGCGGCTCCGGCAAGCATCCGCCGCCGCTGCCGGGCTGGATCATGAGCCGCGTGCCGCCGCGCGATCTGCAGGCGGCGCGCCCGGCCCCCGAGGGGCGCCGGCGCTGGTGGCGGGCCATCGTCGGCCGACAGTCGAGCCGCGCTTAACAGCGATCAGGTCAACTCGAGGCGGGCAGCGGCGTTACTTGTCCTGACCCGGCCGCAAGCCGGGCAGAAACGGAGCGGACATTGGGCGGATTTCCTTGATAACGAGATTCGGGTAAAATCCCCAGTCGCCATTTGCGCCGTTGCCTGGCAACGGACTTAATTTAACCTAGTGAGGAATTTATGAAATCTGTCATCGTCTCAGCGCTCGTCGCTTCCGCCGTCATGGCCTCAGTCCCGGCCATGGCTTCCGCCGGCCTGGAACTGGCCACGAAGAGCGGCTGCCTGGCCTGCCACGCCGTCGATCACAAGGTGGTCGGCCCGGCCTACCGCGACGTCGCCAAGAAGTACGCCGGCGACAAGGGCGCCGAAGCCAAGCTGGTCGCCAAGGTCGAGAAGGGCGGCTCCGGCGTCTGGGGTGCGATCCCGATGCCGCCGAATGCTCCCCGCGTCAAGCCCGCGGACATCAAGACCCTGGTCAAGTGGATCCTCGCCGGCGCCAAGTGAGCTAATCCGGCCGGTTCAGAAAAACCAGCTTCGGCTGGTTTTTTTTCGCACCTTCATCGGACAAGGAGTACATTGACAAGGAGAAACTTGCTCGCAATAATGGCGGCGCATTTTTCTACCCCCTATTCCCCCCTATCTCACGAGGATGACGATGAATCTGCCGACCAAAAGAAAAGGTATCGCCCTGTCCATAGTTGCCGCCCTGGCGCTCTTGGCCTGCGGCAAGAAGGAAGCCCCGCCGGCACCGGCACAAACCTCGGCACCCGCGGCTGCCCCGGCGGTAGCGGTGGTCAAGATCGGTACCGTCGGTCCCTTGAGCGGCAGCATCGCCCACCTGGGCAAGGACAACGAGAACGGAGTCCGGCTGGCGATCGATGAAGCGAATGCCAAGAACCCCGAGATCGGCGGCAAGCCGGTGAAGTTCGAAATGCTCTCCGAGGATGACCAGGCCGACCCGAAGGTGGCGACCACGGTCGCCCAGAAGCTGATCGACGAAAAGGTCGTGGGCGTGGTCGGCCACCTCAATTCCGGCACCACGATTCCCGCCTCGGCCTTGTACAACCAGGCCGGCATCCCGATGATCACCGGTTCCGCCACCAATCCGCAACTGACCGAACAGGGCTTCAAGTACATCTTCCGCGTGGTCGGACGCGACGATCAGCAAGGTCCGGCGGTGGCGAGCTATCTTCACGAGACGATGAAGAAGAAGCTGAAGCGGGTGGCGGTCATCGACGATTCGACCGCCTACGGCCAGGGTCTGGCCAACGAGGTGGCCAAGTCGCTCGAGGCCGACGGCGTCAAGGTGCTGCCGCGCGAATCCGGCACCGACCAGACCGTCGATTGGAAGGCGGTGCTGACCAAGATCAAGGGCGAGAAGCCGGACGCCATCTTCTACGGCGGTATGGACGCCACCGGCGGTCCGCTGCTCAAGCAGGCGCGCGAGCTGGGCATCAAGGCACAGTTCGCTTTCGGCGACGGTGCCTGCACCGACAAGATGGCGGATCTGGCGGGCAAGGCGGCGGAAGGCTTGGTCTGCTCGCAGGCCGGTCTGCCGGTCGAGGCGGCCAGCAAGTCCTTCCTCGATGCCTACAAGGCGAAGTTCAATATGGACCCGATCCTGTACGCGCCTTTCACCTTCGACGCCACCAATCTGCTGATCACGGCGATGGAGAAGGCCGGTTCCAGCGATCCTGCCAAGTATCTGCCTGATCTGGCCAATATCAGCTATGACGGCGCCAGCGGCCACATCGAGTTCGATGCCAAGGGCGACCGCAAGAACGCCGAGATGACCATCTTCACCATGAAGAGCAGCAAGATCACCCCGATCGCGGTGATCAAGGCCGGCAAGATGATCACCTACGCGGACTTCCTGAAGCAGAACGCCCCGGCAGCCGCTCCCGCAGCCCCGGCGCCGGCGGCGACCCCC
>JAJZPJ010000134.1 GCA_021811225.1 Pseudomonadota bacterium | reverse complement strand
TGCATGAGCCGTCAGAGGGGGATGTTGCCGTGCTTGCGCCATGGATTCTCCAGCTTCTTGTTCTTCAGCATCGCCAGCGAGCGGCAGATGCGCTTTCGGGTCTCGTTGGGCATGATCACGTCGTCGATGAAGCCGCGGTGGCCGGCGATGAAGGGATTGGCGAATTTCTGCCGGTATTCCTCGGTGCGCTCGGCGATCTTCTCGGCGTCGCCGATGTCCTTGCGGAAGATGATCTCGACCGCGCCCTTGGGCCCCATCACCGCGATCTCGGCGCTGGGCCAGGCGAAATTGACGTCGCCGCGCAGGTGCTTGGAGGCCATCACGTCGTAGGCGCCGCCGTAGGCCTTGCGCGTGATCACGGTGATCTTGGGCACGGTGCATTCGGCGTAGGCGTAGAGCAGCTTGGCGCCGTGCTTGATGATGCCGCCGTATTCCTGGGCCGTGCCGGGCATGAAGCCGGGGACATCGACGAAGGTGATCACCGGGATGTTGAAGGCGTCGCAGAAGCGCACGAAGCGCGCCGCCTTGATCGAGGACTTGATGTCCAGGCAGCCGGCCAGCACCAGCGGCTGGTTGGCGACGATGCCGACGGTCTGGCCCTCCATCCGGGCGAAGCCGATGACGATGTTCTTGGCGTACTCGGGCTGGAGCTCGAAGAAGTCGGCGTCGTCGACCACCTTGACGATCAGCTCCTTGATGTCGTAGGGCTGGTTGGCGTTGGCCGGCACCAGCGTGTCGAGCGAGGGGTCCAGACGCTCGGCCGGATCCTGCGTGGCGCGCGTGGGCGGGCTCTCGCGGTTGTTGAGCGGCAGGTAGTTGAAGAAGCGGCGCAGCATCAAGAGCGCCTCGACGTCGTTCTCGAAGGCGAGATCGGCCACCCCCGAGCGGGTGCTGTGGCTCACCGCGCCGCCCAGCTCCTCGGCGCTCACCTCCTCGTGGGTCACGGTCCTGACCACCTCCGGCCCGGTGACGAACATGTAGGAAGTGTCCTTGACCATGAAGATGAAGTCGGTCATCGCCGGGCTATACACCGCGCCGCCGGCGCTGGGGCCCATGATCATCGAGATCTGCGGCACCACGCCGGAGGCCAGGACGTTCTTCTGGAACACGTCGGCGTAGCCGCCGAGCGAGGCCACGCCCTCCTGGATGCGCGCGCCGCCCGAGTCGTTCAGGCCGATCACCGGCGCTCCGACCTTCAACGCGTGGTCCATCACCTTGCAGATCTTCTCGGCGTGGGCCTCGGACAGGGCGCCGCCGAACACCGTGAAGTCCTGCGAATAGACGAACACCATGCGCCCGTTGATGGTGCCGTAGCCGGTCACGACGCCGTCGCCGGGCACCTTCTGCGCGTCCATGCCGAAGTCGCTGCAGCGGTGCTCGACGAACATGTCCCACTCCTCGAAGCTGGCCGGATCGAGCAGCAGTTCGAGGCGCTCGCGCGCGGTGAGCTTGCCCTTGGCGTGCTGCGCGGCGATGCGCTGGGCGCCGCCGCCGGCGCGGGCCTGTTCGCGCTTCTCTTCGAGCTGCCGGATGATGCTATTCATGATCAGACTCCCTTCAAGACCGTAGATTCAAACACGCCAGCAACTGGTCGGCCGCGGCAACCGGCGTCGTCTTGCCGCTCTCGACGGCGGCGGACAGTCCCGGCAACGCCGCCTTTACCACCGGGTCGTTCCTGAAGCGCGCCATCAGCGCCGAGTCGATCAGCGTCCACATCCAGGCCAGGGCCTGACGGCGGCGCTTGGCCTCGAACTCGCCGCAAGAGTGCATCGCCGTCCGGTATGCCTCGATCGCCTGCCACGACGCGGCGATCGCCTCGTCCCTGGCGGCGCTGACCGGCAACACCCGCGCTTGCCAGAATTTCGAGCTCGGGCGCAACAGGCTCAGCGCATTCCTCATCTGGACGCAGGCGAGCTCCGCCGCTTTCGGGTCGAGGTCGGCCTTGTTCACCAGCACCAGATCGGCCAGTTCGACGATGCCCTTCTTCAGCGCCTGCAGCTCGTCGCCGGCGTTGGGCAGCTGCATCAACACGAAGACGTCGGTCATGCCGGCCACCGCCGTCTCGTTCTGGCCGACGCCGACGGTCTCGACGATCACCACGTCGAAGCCCGCCGCTTCGCACACCAGGATCGCCTCGCGCGTCTTGCCGGCGACCCCGCCGAGATGGCCGCCGGCGGGCGACGGCCGGATGAATGCCTCCTGGCGCATCGACAGCCGCTCCATGCGCGTCTTGTCGCCGAGGATGGAGCCGCCCGAGCGCGACGAGGAGGGATCGACGGCGAGCACGGCAAGGCGATGGCCGCGCCCGATCAGGTATAAGCCCAGCGCTTCGATCAGGGTCGATTTGCCGACGCCGGGGGCGCCCGAGATGCCCACCCGGATCGATCGCCCGGCGTGCGGCAGCAGCGCTTCGAGCACGCGGGAAGCGCGCACCGCGTGGTCGGCTCGGCTCGACTCGACCAGGGTGATGGCCTTGGCCAGGGCGCGCCGGCGCCCGGCCAGTACCTCCCCGACCAGCGCCGCATCGTCCATCTGCTTCACACGCTGGCGGGCGCGTGGGCGGCGCCGATGGCCCGCAGCACGTCGTGGGCGCAGCGGAGGATGGGCGTGCCCGGGCCGAAAATGCCCTTGGCCCCGGCGGCGAGGAGAAAGGCGTGGTCCTGCGCCGGCACGACGCCGCCGACGAACACCACGATGTCGCCGGCACCCTGGTCCTTGAGCGCCCTGATCAGGGCGGGGACCAGGGTCTTGTGACCGGCCGCCAGGGTGGACACGCCGACGGCATGGACGTCGTTTTCCACCGCCTGGCGGGCGGCTTCCTCCGGGGTCTGGAACAGCGGGCCGATGTCGACGTCGAAGCCCAGGTCGGCGAGCGCGGAGGCGACCACCTTGGCGCCGCGGTCGTGGCCGTCCTGGCCGAGTTTGGCGACCATGATGCGCGGGCGGCGCCCTTCGGCCGCGGCGAAGGTCTCGATCTGCGCCTTGAGCCCCGCCCAGTCGCCATCCGCCTCGAAAGCGGCGCCATAGACGCCGGAGACCACCTGGTTGTCGGCGCGGTGCCGGCCCCAGACGGTCTCCAGCGCATCCGAAATCTCGCCGACGGTGGCGCGCGCCCGGCTGGCAACGATGGACAACTCCAGCAGGTTGCCGGCACCGCTCCTGGCGGCCTCGGTCAGCGCCGCGAGCGCCGCGGCCACCGCGCCCGGATCACGCCCGGCGCGCAGACGCGCCAGTCGCGCCACCTGCGCCTCGCGTACCGCGTGGTTGTCGACGTCGAGAAATTCGATGTCGTCTTCCTGCTTCAGTTGGTACTTGTTCACGCCGACGATGACGTCCAGTCCGGCGTCGATCCGCGCCTGCTTCTCGGCGGCGCAACTCTCGATCTTGAGCTTGGCCCAGCCCGAGTCGACGGCCTTGGTCATGCCGCCCATCGCCTCGACTTCCTCGATGATCTTCCAGGCGCTGTCGGCGAGATCCTGGGTCAGCTTCTCCATCATGTAGGAGCCCGCCCAGGGATCGATCGCGCGGCAGATGTTGCTCTCCTCCTGGATGATCAGCTGGGTGTTGCGCGCGATGCGCGCGGAGAATTCGGTGGGCAGCGCGATCGCCTCGTCGAGCGAGTTGGTGTGCAAGGACTGGGTGCCGCCGAACACCGCGGCCATCGCCTCGATGGTGGTGCGCACCACGTTGTTGTAGGGGTCCTGCGCCGCCAGCGACCAGCCCGAGGTCTGGCAGTGGGTGCGCAGCATCAGCGACTTGTCGCTCTTGGCGCCGAAGCCCGTCATGATCCGCCACCACAGGAGCCGCGCCGCGCGCAGCTTGGCGACCTCGAGGTAGAAGTTCATGCCGATGCCGAAGAAGAAGGACAGGCGGCCGGCGAAGGCATCCACGTCCATGCCGCTACTGATCGCCGTCCGCACGTACTCCTGGCCGTCGGCCAGGGTGAAGGCGAGCTCCAGCGCCTGGGTCGCCCCCGCCTCCTGGATGTGGTAGCCGGAGATCGAGATCGAGTTGAAGCGCGGCATGCGCCTGGCCGTGTAGGCGATGATGTCGGCGACGATGCGCATCGACGGCTCGGGCGGATAGATATAGGTGTTCCTGACCATGAACTCCTTCAGGATGTCGTTCTGGATGGTCCCGGAGAGCTGCTCCTGGGCCACGCCCTGCTCCTCGGCGGCCACGACGTAGCCGGCCAGCACCGGCAGCACGGCGCCGTTCATGGTCATCGACACCGACACCTGGTCCAGGGGGATGCCGTCGAACAGCACCTTCATGTCCTCGACCGAGTCGATCGCCACCCCGGCCTTGCCGACGTCGCCGGTCACGCGCGGATGATCCGAGTCGTAGCCGCGGTGGGTGGCCAGGTCGAAGGCCACCGAGACGCCCTGGCCGCCGGCGGCCAGCGCCTTGCGGTAGAAGGCGTTGGATGCCTCGGCGGTGGAAAAGCCGGCGTACTGGCGTATCGTCCACGGGCGCACCGCGTACATCGTCGCCTGCGGGCCGCGCAGGAAGGGCGCGAAACCGGGCAGGGTATCGGCGTAGGGCAGGTCCTTGACGTCGGCCGCGGTCGTCAGCGCCTTGACGGTGATGCCCTCGGGCGTCACCCAATCGAGCGCCGAGACGTCGCCGCCGGGCGCGGATTTGGCGGCGGCGCGGGCCCAGTCCTGCAGCGAGGGCAGCTTCACCTCGGGATACTTGCTCATCGTCGTCCCTTTCCTGCGTTGATCCGCCATTATCAATGGCGGCGTGCTGTTGCGCGAAATGCTTGACATCGCTGAGCCGTGATAATACTGTATCCATAATTATGAATGCAACCCCGGAATTTCCCGCCGCCTCCGATCTGGCCGCCCCCGCCCTCTACGAGCAGGTCGCGGAGCGCCTGAGGAACCGCATCTACGCCCACGAGCTGGCGCCCGGCGCCTGGATCGACGAGCAGGCGCTGGCCCAGGAATACGGCATCAGCCGCACGCCGATGCGCGAAGCGCTGAAGGTGCTGGCCGCGGAGGGACTGGTGCAATTGAAGCCGCGCCGCGGCTGCTACGTCACCGAATTGTCCGAACGCGATCTCGACGAGATATTTCCGGTGATGGCGCTGCTCGAAGGGCGCTGCGCCTTCGAAGCGGCGCAGCGGGCGGAGGCCGATGATCTGGCGCATCTGGCGGCGATCCACGAGCGGCTGGAAAAGTACGCCGCAGAGGGCGACGCCGACCGCTTCTTCGAGGCCAACCAGGCGTTTCACCTGGCGGTCCAGCAGCTGGCCGGCAACCGCTGGCTGTCCCAGCTGATCAACGACACGCGCAAGCTGATGAAGCTCACCCGCCGCGATTCGCTGCGCCTGGAAGGGCGCCTGAAGCAGTCGCTCGCCGAGCACCGGGCGATCCTCAGAGCCATCCAGAGGCACGACGCCAACGACGCCGGCCGACTGATGCAGAATCATCTGCTCTCCGGCCGCGCCGCCCTGGCAACGTTGAAATTGGCCGGCTGACGGAAGGCTTTCGACATGAACGACAGCAGCGTCCGCCGCGGCCTGAAACGGATGCGCGACTGGAAGCGCGCCTGACCGACTGGTTCGGCGTCGGTTTCCTGGATCACCTGGAACTCGCCGGCGGCGCTGCTGGAGAAGCTGATCCGGTACGAAGCGGTGCACGAGATCCGCTCCTGGGAGGACATGCGCAACCGCCTCGACTCGGACCGGCGCCTGCGCGAGCCGCTGTCGCGGCTGGCGGCGCGCTATCTGCTGGAAGCCCGGCACGATGGCCGTCCGCACGATCCGGTGGCGCGCTTCCACCTGGGCAACGGCGCCCGCGTCGAGCGCGTGAACTGGCTCGCCGACAGCAGCCAGAGGGGGCTGCAGCAATCCTTCGGGCTGATGGTAAACTACCGCTACGATCCGGACGCGATCGAAAACAACGGCGAGGCCTTCGTCGCCTTCGTCGCCGGTGGCGCCGTTGCCGCCTCGGCGACGGTGAGGCGGCAGACCAGGGTCCGGAAGTGACCAAGCCTAGGATATGAACGACGCCAATCTCTACAGTCTGCTGCGCTCGCGCTTTCCCGAGAACCCCGACGCTCCCTGCCTGATCCTGCCCGACGGCCGCGCCTGGACCTACGGCGACATCGACCAGGCTTCCGGCCGGATCGCCGGGCTGATCGCGGCCTTAGGCCTGTTGCCCGGCGACCGGGTCGCGGTACAGGTGGATAAGTCGCCGGAGGCGCTGGTGCTGTACTTGGCCTGCCTGCGCGCCGGCACGGTGTTCCTGCCGCTCAACCCGGCCTACCTGCGGCACGAACTGGACTACTTCCTTGCCGACGCCAAGCCCGGGCTGCTCGTCTGCCGGCCGCAGATGCGGGAACTGGCCGAGGAGCTGGCGGCCGCCGCCGGCGTCGCCCACGTGCTGACCCTGAACGATGACGGCCGCGGCAGCCTGATCGACTGCGCGGCAAAACAGCGCGAAGGCTTCCGCACCGTGCCCAGACAGGACGACGACCTCGCCGCCATTCTCTACACCTCGGGCACCACCGGCCGCGCCAAGGGCGCGATGCTGAGCCACCGCAACCTCGCCGCCAACGCCCGGGTGCTCGCTTCCTACTGGCGCTTCAAGCCCGACGACGTGCTGCTGCACATGCTGCCGATCTATCACGTGCATGGCCTGTTCGTGGCCAGCCACTGCGCCCTGATGAGCGGTTCGGCGATGCTCTTCGAGCCGCGCTTCGCCTCCAGCCGGGCGCTGCAACTGTTGCCGCAGGCGACGGTGTTCATGGGCGTGCCCACCTATTACGTGCGCCTGCTCAATGAGCCGGGTTTCACTAGCGCGCTCTGCGCCGGGATGCGCCTGTTCGTCTCGGGCTCGGCGCCGCTGGCGACGGAAACCTTCGATGCATTCCGGGAGCGTAGCGGCCACACCATACTCGAACGTTACGGCATGACCGAGGGCGGCATGTTCGCCTCCAACCCGTATCAGGGCGAGCGCCGCCGCGGCACCGTCGGCCTGCCGCTGCCCGGCACCGAACTGCGCATCGTCGCCGATGACGGCCAGCCGGTGCGGGAGGGCGAGGTCGGCCGGATCGAGGTGCGCGGCGACAACGTCTTCGTCGGCTACTGGCAGATGCCGGACAAGACCGCCGAGGAAT
>JAJZPJ010000133.1 GCA_021811225.1 Pseudomonadota bacterium | reverse complement strand
AGGCGCAGGCCGAAGCGTTTCTCGATCGTGCCCCACAGGCCGCGCGGGAGGTAGAGGGCGAACACCACGGCGGTGGCGCCCAGGCCGACGAGATACCAGACGCCGCTGGCGCCGAACAGGCTTTCCAACTAGGCCGCCATAGCCCGCGAGCGCGTTCCACATGGTGGCGAGGATGACGTAAATGAACAACGTGGTCAGGCGGTCCTTCTTGCCCAGGATGTGATCGGGCACGCTGATCTTGCCCAGATCGTGGAGAAAGCCGCCGATGGCGATGCGCGCCACGTCCGCCTCGGGCAGGCCGGCGTCCGCCGCCAGCAGGCGCGAGAAGCGCCAGAGGTGGCCGCAGTGTAGGGATCGCGCGCCTCCACCATCCAGGCCATGATCAGCAGGCTGGTCAGCAGATCCTCCTGGAGCCGCCCCGGCGCTGCCGCCGCCGATGACGATGAGATTGCGGTCGAAGCGGCGCGGCTTCGTCCAGGGGGCATAGACCTTATTCACCCGCGCCTTCTCCAAGATTGCCGACGAGACGGGCCGGTCATCGGTCCGGTTCTTAGGCTATAGTCGTCGCAAGGATGCCAATTCTTACAGTGCGGCCTGTAAGAAAACCGCAGGCCGTCCCGTCTACCGTTCATGGCAATTCACAGGGAGCTTGAACAATGCTCAAAGAAGACAATCGGGCGATCGTCGTCATCAACGGCAAGGACGTCCTGGTCGAGTGGAGCGCAGCCGCCGAGCGCGAGCTGGCCAGGCGGCAGGCGCCGCTCTTCGTCGAGCTGGAATTGTATTTTTCCTGCCTGGTGAAAAAATTCGTCCATTTCCGCGACGATTCCAGGGGCAGGCCCACCGTCGCCGCGAGCGACAAACTCCATCTGTACTTCCGGCCGGTCACCTCCACCGCCTGCAGCTTCGAGGTCGCCGAACGCCTGGGCCGCCAGCCGGAAATCGACATCGACAGCCAGGCGCTGCGCAAGATCGCGCCGAAGCGGGTGGCCATCAGCCACGAACGCGGCGCCTGGCGCGGCAGCTTCAACTGGTGATCGAGCGGCACAAAAGACATCGCTCTCTGAGGCCCAACTGCGTCGCCTGTCCGACTGGTCCGCGCAGCGCGGCAGCGCGCGGGCTGATGGGTTATCATCAGTACATTGTTCATAATCATTCGCACGATCATCTCCATGAACCCCGACGGCATTTCCCGACTGCTGGCGCACGTCGGCCTGCACGTCAATACCTTCTATGCGGGATCGCTGTGCGGCCTGCACCGCTTCGGCGCCGACGAGGGGGTGGGTCATCTGCACGTGATCCGCTCCGGCCAGCTGCGCGCTTCCAGTGCCGGCCGGCGAGTTGTTCCGGTGCGCGAGCCCTGCCTGCTGTTTTCCCGCGCCTTCATCCGGGAGCTGGGCATCAGTCCCTCAGGGTGGCTGCGCGCGCAGAAGGCCATGTAAGAAATCAGCGGCAGCTATCGACTAATGCTTCGGCTGCCGCTTGCCGGCCGAACCTTCGACTTCACCTCGCGATCACAGGGAAAACCGCCATGACCGACACGCTACTGCGCCGGCTCGACCTTGCCCACTGGAACCGGGTCCACACCGCGATCACCGCAGCGCTGGGCATCGGCTGGCTGCTCGATGCCTTCGAGGTGACCATCGTCAGCAACTTCCTCTCCGTATTCAAGACCCTCTGGCACCTCAGCAATCTGCAAGCCTCCTGGGTGATGAGCATCTGGTTCGTCGGCATCATGATCGGCGCCTATCTGTTCGGCTATCTCGCCGACCGCTACGGCCGCAAGCGCTTGTTCCTCGCCACCCTGACGCTCTACGGGACCTTCACCTTCCTCACCGCCTTCGCCTGGGACTACGCTGCGCTGATGGCGCTGCGGCTGCTCACCGCCATCGGCGTCGGCGCCGAGTACGCCGCGATCAACGCCGCGATCAGCGAGTTCATCCCCGCCCGGCACCGCGGCAAGACCAACGCCACGGTGATGAACTTCTGGTCGCTGGGCGCCATCCTCGCCGCCCTGGTGTCCCTGTTCGTGCTCAACCGCCTGCCGCCCGACCTGGGCTGGCGCGTGGCCTTCGGCTTCGGTGCCCTGGTGGCGCTGTTCGCCGCACTGGCGCGCCGCTACATCCCGGAATCGCCGCGCTGGCTGATCGCCCACGGCGAGGTGCAGGCGGCCGCGGCGGTGGTGGCCGACGTCGAGCATGCCCGCTTCGACGCTTCCTCCTCGACCGCGTCCGCAGCGCCCAAGTCTCGTCGGCCGCCCTACGCGAGCTTCTGGCGCCAGACGCGCGAACTCGTGGCGCGCCATCCCGGTCGTCTGGCGCTGGGCGCGCTGCTCGATTTCTCCGAGGCCGCCGGCTACTACGGCCTGTTCGCCTTCCTGGCGCTGTTCATCCTGCCCTCCATCCACATCGCGGACGGCTTCGTCCCGTGGTTCTTCCTGATCGGCAACGTCGGGGCGCTGGCCGGCGGCATCGTGGTGGCGCTGCTGCTCGACCGCAGCGGCCGCAAGCTCACCGTGCCGGCGTTCTACCTCCTGGCGGCGCTCGGCGTGCTCGGCCTCGCCGCCGCCACCGCGAGCCACGACTGGCGCTGGGTGCTCGCGGCCTTCACGCTCGCCAATCTGTTCGCCACCGGCAGTTGGGTCTCGGCCTATCCGACCTTTTCGGAGATATTCCCCACCCACCTGCGCTCGACCGGCATCGGCCTGTCGGTCGCCTTCGGCCGCATCGGCGCCTTCGCCGCACCGCTGGCACTCACCGCAGTGGCCGACGCCTACGGCATGATGCCCGCGCTCTGGCTGCTGGCGAGCTTCTGGCTGCTCGGCGCGGCGGTGATGATTCCCTGGTATTTCTTCGGCATCGAGGGCAAGGGACTGTCGCTGGAGGCGATGCACGCCTGAGGACTGCATGGGGCTGAGCGGGATTCCTGCGCTGAAGCGCTCGGCCCCGGCCGCGGCCGAATCGGCCAGCACCCAACGATTGCTGGCCAGCTTCGGCAGACGCTTGAGCACCTTGCCCGTGCGCAAATCGATCAGCACCGATTGGTGACGGTTTTCGACGGTCGCGATCGCACTGGCATTCCAAGGCGCTCGCCGCCCTGGTAGCCTATACTCGGCAGGTGCAGAAAACCTATCGGCCGGGCGCCCAGGCGCCGGCCAACCCCTGTTCGGTCAAGCCCGCGAATCCCTGCGCGGCGAAGCCGGCCAACCCTTGCGCGAAATAACAATCCGCGCGCTATCATCCACCCGCAAAAGGAAACCGTCATGACCTCCACCCTGATCCGCAAGACCCTGTCCCTGGGCGCCGTCGCCCTGATCGCTTCGGCGCTGGCCATGCCCGCCTTCGCCGCCGATGCGATGAGCAATCCCTGCGCGACCAAGCCGGCCAATCCATGCGCTCAGCCCGCCAAGCACCAGATGAAGAAGAAGGCGATGAAGAAGCACATGGCCGCCAAGAAGCAGCAAAAGGCCGCCAACCCCTGCGCAGCGAAGCCGGCCAATCCTTGCGCCGCCAAGTAAGGCAGCGGTGAGCGTGGCGGTGAAGGGCTGGCCGTCGCTCGCGGCGATCGTCCTGCTGTTCGCCCTGATGGGCGGCGATCCGAGCGCAGCGCTCGGATCGCCGCCCGCTTCATCCGATATCGCCGCCTTTCTGGCCCGCCATTGGCAGCGACCGCTGGCCGCCAACGGCCCGGCACCCGGTAATTTCTCTGCCCTCGAAGCCTCGCTCTCGCCCGCCGCCTGCGGCGCCTGCCACCCGCGTCAGTTCGCGGACTGGCGCAGCGCCTTGCACAGCCACGCCATGAGCCCCGGTCTCCTGGGTCAATTGCAGGCCATGGGTCCGGGGGCCCGTGACCGGCACCAGGCCTGCCTGCAATGCCACGCGCCCCTGGCCGAACAGGAAGATCATCTGGTCGACTCGCTCACCGCCGGACGCATGCTGCCGCCGCTGGCCGATGGCGCATCTGCAGCCGACGGCCTCACCTGCGCCGGCTGTCACGTGCGCGGCAACCGCCGCTTCGGCCCGCCCCGGTCGGACGGCACGGTGCCCGCCGCCGACGCGCAACTGCCCCACGACGGCTGGCAGGCGACGCCCGCCTTCGAGGATTCCCGCTTCTGCGCCGCCTGCCACCAGTTCGCGCCCGGCGGTCCGGGCTTGAACGGCAAGCCCTTCGAGAACACCTACGAAGAGTGGCGGGAGAGCCGCTACGCCCGCGCGGGCGTGAGCTGCCAGTCCTGCCACATGCCGCAGCGGCGCCACTTGTGGCGCGGCATCCACGATCCGAAGATGGTGCGCTCCGGGCTCACGATCGATGCGGCGCTCGTTTCTGCCGCCGGTCGCGTCGCCGCCGAATTGAGCGTGGCCAATACCGGCGTCGGCCACGACTTCCCGACCTACGTCACGCCCAAGGTCGAAGTCGAGATCGCCCAGTTGGATCGGCACGGAGAAGTGATTCCGGCCACCGTCCTTCGCCGCCTGATCTCCCGGGACGTGAGCCTGGACCTCACGGTCGAGCGCGCCGACACCCGTTTGCGCCCCGGCGAACTGCGCCGCTACCGCTACGACCGGGCGAGGGACCGACGGGCCGCGGCCGTGCTGTTACGCATCCGCGTTTTTCCGGACGCCTTTTACGCCGAGTTCTACCGCGCCACCTTGAAAGATCCGTCATTCCGCACCGGTCGCGCGGCGATACGCGCGGCGCTCGAGCGGGCGCAAGCGTCTGCCTACCAACTCTACGACGCACGCCTGCCGCTGCCGGCCAGGCCGGCCCAGCCGGGCGCCTGAGCCGTGGTAATCCCCCCAATTTGCCTCTACGCCGAGAGGGAGACCGAAGGGAGCTTGATGGTACGAACGGCGCACGACCCGCCGTTTGCGGACCTGCCTCCCGCAGGTAATGGGTTACCTCAGGCGCCGCAGACATTGCTCCTCTTTCGATCGGAAACTTTTTTCCCCTTGCTGGTTGTACCCGAAGAAGCTTCCTTGGCTTGGTTTACGCAGTGCTCATTTTCCGCCGAAGTCGTCGTATCGTGGTGAGCATAGACTCGCCGCGCCGAACTGACTTCATGTTGGACGGCGGCATGGCGATTGCGAGTGGGATCGTGGGCGAACGCCACTGCGGATGCCGTCGGAGCCCCAATAAATACCGAGAGTGTGATGACCCCGAAAATAATGACGCGATTTTTTACCGAAAGTTGATGCATAGCGGCCTCCAGTGAAACAGCAATAACACCGGCGAGCCCGTTCCATGAACGGGCTGCGCTCATTGGGTGATCACCTCGCGGTACCCAACCCGCCGCTCGCTGCCGGCACTGGGCGTCACAGGCACTACAGTCGAAGTGGTGGTGGCGTTTGAGTTGCGTACTTCCGAGACTACCTGGCCGGAGGGAAGTTGAATGAGCAGAGGGCGGCTAGCAAGCGTGTTACCGAGCGACAACACACTGGCTGCATTGGAACTGGGGACCACCCCACCAGTTGCGAAGTTAACGAAGTATTCGAAACTACTGCCACCAGGATCGCAAGATGCAGAATTGGGCAGGTTGGTGGTGAACGTCAAGGTACTCAATGCAAGACTCGGATCAGTGTTGACGCGCTCACCGGTACCGGGCAAGTCGATATACCAGCCTGACTTGCTGGGGTAGGTGACCGGATTGGAACTAAGCGATGTTGTACCGCCCGAAGTTGTCACCGTCTGCTGCACCAGGCTCACGCGTAACGGGCTGATGAGGGGTGTGGTTGAGAGGTTGTCCAGCAGCCCATACATGGTCTGTGTCTGGCTAGCGTTCGCGTTGGAGCCGCCCAAGCCCGGGATGTCGCTTTGGCCCAGGTACTGGCCAGTCCCCACGTAGACCATGTGATAACCATTGTTCAAGCCCAGTTCCGGCACGGTGGTGACGGGCTGTGGCGTACCGCTGGCATCGACCAGCGTCGCGAGCCTGGCCACGTTCCAGCTACTCACGGAAGTTCCCGACAGATCGAAGCGCCAGACATTGCCATCCAGGTCGCCGCCATAAACGTAGGAGATGGTGTCGTCGGTGGCACCGTTGGGTGTGAACGCGCTAATCTGGGCGAGCCCGCTCGGCGAAGCGCTCGTGCCAACTCCAGTCGAAAGATCGGCGATCAAGGCGCCCGTCGTAGGATTGAGAACAAACAGATGTCCCTGGCCATCCCCGCCCGAGTCGGTGCCATTGTTGTAACCCGAGGTGACCAGGACCACCCAACCGGCGGCGGGAGTCTTCGCAATGATCGGTTTGCCGAAGCTGTAACCGATGTTCGCGACAGTCGCCGCCGCGGTAGTGGCATTCGGGAATTCCCAAAGCGCCTTGGCGGCTACGTCGGCGTCATTGGCTGCGGATGGATTCGTGATATTCAGCGCATAATACCCACGCCCGCCCTTGCTCAGGCCTCCGACAAAGATCGTTTGCCAGTTGGGACTGCCAGAGCCGCCATAGGTTTTGTTGAAATCAACGTCCCCCGCAACCGGCGTCGCATCAATGTAGTATAAATGGGTGAATCCTGATTTCATTGACAGGTTGACCAGCGTGCTGGTGTTCGGGTATGTGCTCAGGCGTGAGTTGAACAGCAGCCCGGGCACGTAGGCCCATGCCTCCGCTCCCGTGCCCGCAACAAACGCGTGCAGCATGCCATCATTCGCTCCCTGATAGACCATGGCGGGGCGAGCGCTGTTGGCCGAAACGAACGCCTGGTAGCCCGGATCAGAGTAACTTTGGTTGGGTGCCAGCACGACCGTAGGTTCGGCGTCGATGATGTCGCCGAGCACGTGCGCCCGGCTACGATAAAGCGTGTTTTCGTTGGTCGGATCGCCGCGCAGGTAACTGAGCACCGTTGCACCATCCGAAGGTCCCGGTGGGCTCTGGGGACTGTTGAGTAATGCCTGCATCGCCGGGCTGAGGCTCGTCCAGTTGAAGCCGACGCCGGTCGTGCCGTTATAAGTACCGATAGCGCGACTTGTCGGGCTATAGGAGCCTGAGGCATGGCCGGAAAGGGTATCGAGCTGGGCCTGCGCCGAAGGCTGCCACAGCGGTTGCGAGGTCTCAATCGCGCCGGTAGAGAGATTGATCGGATAGGACTGCAGGTCACCAACCCAGGCGCCGGACTCGTAGTCCGAGGCATAGGACATGTTGTTGCCCTGGACCACATTGGCATTATTTACGGCTACCGCAGCTGATGCTCCAATACGTGCCAAGATATTGTCCACGATCTGCTGCAGGCCACCAGCCACG
>JAJZPJ010000132.1 GCA_021811225.1 Pseudomonadota bacterium | reverse complement strand
GAGCGTCCACGGTGATCCTCGACGGCAACGTCAAGCGCGTGCTCTGCCGGCACTTCGGGCTGTCCGGCTATCCCGGCAAACCCGCGGTGGAAAAGGAGCTGTGGCGCCTGGCAGAGGCCCTCGCTCCACCACGTGCAACCGGCACTTACAACCAGGCGCAGATGGATCTCGGTGCCACGGTATGCACGCGCGCCAAGCCGCGCTGCAACGCCTGCCCGTTGGCCGAGACCTGCGTTGCCTTGCGGCAGGGAACGGTCGGGCAACTACCCGAAGGACGGCCGAGGAGGGTGTTGCCGAACCGGGAGACGGCGGTGTTGCTGCTCATCGACGCAGGGCGCGCGCTGCTCCACCACCGCCCGCCATCCGGCATCTGGGGCGGTCTGTGGAGCCTGCCGGAACTGCCGCAGGAGGCGGACCCGGTTGCCTATGCGGCGACGGCCTTGGGTTGCGAAGTGGACAGTTTCCTGGCGCTCACGCCGGTGCAGCACGTCTTCACGCACTTCCGTCTGACGCTGCAACCCCTGCTGGGTCATGCGCGCCTCCTGCCGCAGGTCGCGGAAGCCGACGGAGAGCGCTGGCTCGCCCGCCCGGAACTCGCCGCCGCCGCGCTGCCGGCTCCGATCCGAAAATTGCTCGAAGCGGCACTCCAAGCAGCGGGATAGCCGGAAGGCAGCCCTCAGGCCAGACCCCGGTGGCGCACCAGCACTTGTGCGGCCCCGCGAAAGCGCGTCGCCAACAATTCGGCCAGATAGACCGAACGATGCTGACCGCCGGTGCAGCCGATGGCGACGGTCAGGTAAGCCCGCGAGTCATTGACGTAGGCCGGCAGCCAGTCGGCGACGAAGCGACGGATATCCTCGGCCATGCGCGCGACCTCCGGCTCGGCGGCCAGAAATCGCGCCACCTCCGGATCGCGGCCGGTCAAAGGGCGAAGCTGCGGGTCGTAGTGCGGATTGGGCAGGCAACGCACGTCGAAGACCAGATCGGCATCGAGCGGCAAGCCGTGCTTATAGCCGAAGGATTCGAACAGCAGGGTCAGGCCGCTGGCGAGGTCGAGGGCGGCGAAATCCTTGACGAAACCGCGCAGGGCGCTGGGCCGCAGATCGCTGGTGTCGATGTGGTGTCCCAGCGCCGCGATAGCGTCCAAGGCTTCGCGCTCACGGGCGATCGCCTCGGCCAGCGTGATGTCGTCGCCGCCGAGCGGATGGCGCCGGCGCGTCTCGGAAAACCGCTGAATCAGCACGTCGTCCCGGGCATCGAGGAACACGAAACGCAGATCGATGTCGGAAGAGCGCAAGTCCCGCAGCTGCTGCGGCAGGGCGACGATGCCGGTGCCGCCGCGCATATCCACTGCCACCGCGACGCGGGCGATGTCCTCATCGTGCAAATGCTTGACCAACTGCGGCATCAGCGGCGCCGGCAGATTATCGACGCAATAGTAGCCCGCATCCTCGAGCACGTTGAGCGCGATGCTCTTGCCGGAGCCGGACAGGCCGCTGATCAGTATGAGCTGCATGGCGCAAGGATAGCCAATCGCGGCAGGACTGTCATCGGCTCAGCGGTCCCGCTTCTTTTTGGCGCGGGGATGCGCAGAATCATAGACGCGGGCCAGGTGCTGGTAGTCGAGATGGGTGTAGACCTGCGTCGTGCTGATGCTGGCGTGGCCCAGCATCTCCTGCACCGCGCGCAGATCGCCAGAAGACTGCAGCAGATGGGAAGCGAAGGAATGGCGCAGCATGTGCGGATGTACGTGCTGCCCTAGCCCCTGGCGCGCGACCCAGCGCGCGAGACGCAACTCGACGGTGCGCGGCGTGATGCGGGTGCCGCGGCGGCTGACGAACAATGCGGGTTCCTCGGGCAGGGCCAGTTCAACGCGCCGATCAAGCCAGACGGCAATCGCGGTGCGGGCCGCGGCGCCGAGCGGGACGACGCGCGTCTTCTCGCGCTTGCCGGTGACGGTGACCTCCCCGCCGGCCAGGTCCAAGCCGCCGCCGCAATCGAGGGAGACCAATTCGGCCAAACGCAAGCCCGAGGAGTAGAGCAGCTCGAACATGGCCTTGTCGCGCAGTTCCAGCAGGTCGCCGGCGGGCTTGTCGAGCAACGCGGCGACCTGTCCGACGGCCAGCGCTTTGGGCAGATCCCGCCGGCGCCTGGGCGGGCGCACCCCCTGACAGGGATTCTGCGGCAGGGGGGTGCGGCCTCCGAGCCAGCGGTAGAAGCTGCGCCAGGCCGAGAGCTTGCGCGCGATCGAGCGCGCCGACTGGCCGCGGCTGTTCAACTGCATGGCGAAGCGGCGGATGTCGGCCGGTGCCAGCGTGACCAGCGGTCGCTCGGCCGCCAGTTGGCTGAGCGACTCCAGGTCCCGGCGGTAAGCGTCCAGGGTGTGTTCGCTGGCCTTCCTCTCGTGCGCCAGGGCGGCGAGAAAGGCGATCACTCCCGGGTCGGCCGCCGCCATGGTCGGCGCTGGCGCCTCTAGAGCGTGCGCAGCAGGGCCGCACCCACCAGATCGCCGATGCGGGACAGGAACAGCGTGCCCATCTCCGGATAGAAGCGGTGTATCTCCTCGCTGCCGAGGGCGACGAAACCGATGGTCTCGGCACCTCGGGACAAGGGCATCAGCGCCAGCGAGCGCACGCTGGCGCCGATCCAGGGCAGCGTCTCCCATCTGTCGGCCGGGCCGCAGTGGGGATGGGTCAGGCCGGTGGCAAAGGCCAGGGTCGCGGCATCGGGTGCGGCAAACTCCGCCAGTCCCTCATCGCCCTGCGGTGCCGCGACCCCCCACAGGCGCAGCGTGACGTGCGGTACCGCGAAATCGGTGCCCAGATGCGCATAGAGCGCGCGCAATACCGCAGCGAAATCCGGAGCGGCGGCCAACGCCACCGCGAGGCGATGCACCTTGTCGCCGATGGCGTCGTTCTCTTCGCCGAAATGCAGCAGCTGCGATAGCTTGGCCTCGAGCTTCTTGTTGCGCTCGCGCAACGTGCCGAGCTGGCGTTCGGTGATGGAGATGGCGTGGCCGCCGTGCGGATCCGGGATCAGCACCTGGGCCAGAAGATCGGCGTAATGCTCGAAGAATTCCGGGTGGCTCTTCAGATAGGCGGCAACCTCTTTTTCGTCGATAGCAGTTTTCATTGATGACTCCACCAAGCTGGCTACAGAGATCACAGAGGATCGGGGCACCCCCATCCGCCATGACTACAAATCGATTTCGCCCTCGAACACCGTAACCGCCGGCCCGGTCATCAGCACCGGCGCATGGCCGCCGGCCCAACCGATGAGCAGTCCGCCGCCGCGCGTATGCACCCGTACCGGCGTGGCGAGCAGGTCCCGCCGGATGCCGGCGACCACCGCAGCGCAGGCCCCGGTGCCGCAGGCGAGGGTCTCGCCGGCACCGCGCTCATAGACGCGAAGCCTGATCTCGTGGCGCGAGACGACCTGCATGAAGCCGGCATTGACGCGCTCGGGAAAGCGCGGATGGGACTCGATCAGCGGGCCGGCTTGCGCCACCGGCGCACGATCGACGTCGGCGACCACCTGGACCGCGTGCGGATTGCCCATCGAGACCGCGGTGATCTCGAAGACGCCGAAACCCGCCACTGCCAGCGGCTGGATCAAAGCATCGCTGTCGCTCTCGAAGGGGATTTCGGCCGGCAGGAAGCGCGGCACGCCCATGTCCACGGTGACCTGTCCGTCCGCCTCGAGGCGCGGTGCGATGATGCCGGAGCGCGTCTCGACGCGCAGGTCGCGCTTGTCGGAGAGCCCCTGCTGATGGACGAAACGCACGAAGCAGCGGGCGCCGTTGCCGCACTGCTCGACCTCGCCGCCGTCGGCGTTGAATATGCGGTAGCGGAAATCGACGCCGGCACGGCGCGACGCTTCGACGATCAGGATCTGATCGCAGCCGATGCCGAAGTGCCGATCGGCGATGAAGCGTGCCTGCTCACCACTCAGATCGACGCTCTGACGCACGGCATCGATCACGACGAAGTCGTTGCCCAGGCCATGCATTTTCGTGAAGCGGATTCTCATGTGTCCGGCCGTCGCGTTCCAGGGTAGCGGATGGTCGATGTTACCCGATACATCCCGCCAGCGATCCGCGTAATTGGGCAGTCAATAGGGGCCTAATAGGGGCTTTTTTCCCCCGGCGGCCGGGTCTTGAAGCGCTTGTGCAGCCAGAAGTACTGCTCGGGCATGCGTCTCACCTGGTCTTCGATGAAGGCGTTCATGCGCCTGGTGTCACCTTCGATGGTCGCACCGGGGAAATCCGCCCAGGGCGGGCCGATCTCGACCACGTAACCCGCTCCGCCGGGAAGCATGCGGGTGATCACCGGCAGCACCGCCGCGCCGGAGATGCGCGCCAAGCGCGACAGGCCGGTGATGGTCGCCGCCGGCACGCCGAAGAAGGGCACGAAGATCGTGTCGCGCTCGCCGTAGTCCATGTCCGGCAGATAATAGAACGGCTTGCCCGCGCGCATCGCCTTGATCGCCTTGCGCGTGCCCTCCTGGCGCGAAAGCAGGGTGGAACCGCCGAAGCGGCTGCGGCCCTTCAAGAGGGCGGCGTTGAACAGCAGATTCTTCTGGTTGGCGTAGATGCTGACGATGTCGAATTCGAGCATCACGCGCGTGCCGCCGATGTCCAGGCCGACGAAGTGCGGCACCAGCAAGATCACCGGGCGGCCGGCGACGGCATCGAGATGCGCCAAGCCTTCCAGGCGCACCAGACGCCGCAGGCGAGCGGGCGACGCCCACCAGAGCAGACCGCGTTCGAGGAAGCTGCGGCCGAAGACCTCGAAATGGCGGCGGGCCAGCGCGTATCTCTCGCCCTCCGGCATCTCGGGAAAGCAGAGACCCAGATTGATCAGCGTGACCCGCCGCCGCTCTCCGGCAAGCGCGAAAAGCAGCCGGCCGAAGGCCCTTCCCAAGGGCGACAGCCAGGAGAGCGGCAAAAAATGCAGCAGCCACATCAGGGCCAACGCCAGCCTCGTCAGCACGATTCAATCCTCACGATCACTTCCCCTCGGAGCCGGAACGCCGGCCGGCACCTTATAGCGGTTGTAGCCCCACAAGTACTGCTCCGGGCGTTCCCGGATCAGCATCTCCAATTCGCCGTTCAACTGCGCCGCGCGCTCTGCCAGCGTCCCGGCCAGCGGCGCGGAGAGAGCGCACAGATGCAAACGATAGCCGGCACCATAGGCCAGGCGTTCCGCATACGCCAGCAGCACGGTGGCGCCGGCCTCGGCCAGGCGCACCGCCAAGGTCATGGTATAGGCCGGACGGTCGAAGAACGGAGCCCAGACGCCTTCGCCCTGCCCCGGCACCTGGTCGGGCAGGATGCCGACGGCCTCTCGCTGCTTGAGCGCCCGCAGCAGCAGGCGGACGCCGGAAAAGTCTGCGGGAGCCAAGCGCAGGTTGGCGCCCCGCCCCTGCGTCACCAGAGGCCTCAACCAGGCTTGCTTGGGCGGCCGGTAGAGCACGGTGATCGGCCGCTGCGCGGCGTAGTACTGGGCGGTGATCTCGAAGCAACCCAAGTGGGGCGTTAAAAAAAGTATCCCGCGTCCCTCACGCCAGGCAGCCTCCACCAGTTCCCAGCCGGAGACGCTGACGACGCGCTCGATCACCTCGTCCTGGGGCCGCAGCCAGATCTTGGGCAATTCGATGATGCTCTTGCCGGCTTCGGCGATCGCCGCCAGACGAGCCGACCGGAGGCCCGCCAGCGCGGTGTTCTCGCGCAAGTGGCGGCGATAGGTCGGCGAGCCCAGATAGACCAGCCAGCCGGCCAGCGCGCCGATATTGTGCAGCAAGGGCAGCGGCAGGCGCGCCAGGAGGCGAAACAGAAAGGCCATGGAGCGAGGAAAAGTCTTCAGAAGGCGAATTGTCCGCGATCCGCCGGCATCGGGGAAGTGGCTGACCCGAAACGATGGATATAGGATAATCTTATCCGTCTATATGAAGCTGCCCCCATGATAGTCCGAGTATGCTGAGACGCAGATGACCGACGGCGCTCGAAGCCAGGACGAAGGCTCCCCGGAGGCCGGCGCCGAGCGCCCGGCGATGACGTCCGGGCCGGTGGAGATATTGCTGCCGCGCTTTATCGAGCGGCGTTCCGGCGGTCTGTATGTCGATGCCTCGCTGTTTGAATCCGAAACCAGCTTTCTGCAGTTCGTCGAGCGGGTGTTTGCCGCCAATGCGCTGTTCTCCGACCTCGATTACCCGCTGTTTCTGAGCTTGCTCTACCCAACGCTGCCGCCCGAGGCCATGGACCCCGCCCCCGACGCCGTCGGCAAGAAGGTCCGCCTGGCGAAGGACATCGTTCCTTTCAGCGCGGAGCGACGGAAAATATATCATGGTGTCAAGGCCTCGCGCGATGGCAGCGCGGCCGAATACCTGTTCGAACCTGTGAGCATAGAGAGAAGCTCGCTGGAACCGGTCTTCGGCGAACCGGCGGAGGACGGCAGCCTGCCCATCCTGCGCTACGAGACCAAGACACTATCCGAACCCACCCGCCTGGACCCGGATGAATTCATCGCCGCCATGTGGGAGAAGAACATTCGCTTCGGCATCGACATGGCCGCGGTGCGCGCAGCGATCGCCAGGAATACCGCGGAAAGATTGGAGATTGCCCAGGCCAAGCCATGCATTGCCGGCACCGACGCCAGCATCAAGGAACAGAGCAACATCCTGCATCGGGACGATGCGCCCACGATCCTGCCCAACGGCCGCATCGATCTCGCCCGCTTCAACAATCACTTCCCCCAGGTTTCAGCCGACGCCCGGCTCCTCAAGAAGATCCCCCGCGCGCTGGGCGAATTGGGCTTCAATGTGCTGGGAGCCGTCATCGCACCGGCAATGCCCAAGGATTTCGATATCGAAACCGTGGCCGGACCGGGAACCCGGGTGGAGCGCAACGCCGAGGGCGAGTTCATCGTCGCCGCCATCACCGGATTCGTCAATATCGACAAGGCCTCGAACCTCATCTCGGTCTCGGAGAAGATCGTCAACCGACAAGGTGTCAGCCTGCGCACCACCGGCGACCTTTTTCTCTCCGGTTCCGATTTCGAGGAGCACGGCGAGGTTCAGGAACGGCGTCAGGTGAAGGGGCACAACATGAGTTTCCTCGCCGACGTATTCGGCGATGTGACCTCCGACGGCGGCATCGTCCACCTGAAGGGGAACCTCGCCGGCGGCTCGGTGCACAACCCCGCCGGCAGCGTCATGATCGAACGCTCGGCCTCACGCGCCACCGTCGAAGCAA
>JAJZPJ010000131.1 GCA_021811225.1 Pseudomonadota bacterium | reverse complement strand
CCGCGGACGCCGCTGGCTGCGCTGGTTTACTCTGCCCAGTTGGCAGCGTTATGGCTTCTATGCGGTGATGCTGGTCGCGGCCGACGCAGAGAGCAAGCCGCCCTTGCTGCTGGCGTTGGCGCGGCAGCGCTGATCTGGCGTCGGGTAATCATCGGCGGGGCATCATCCCGGGCGACCCCCCGGGGTAATTCATGGCACCGCCCGGTCGATGACGATCTGCACGCCCTTGGCGCCGGGCTTCACGACGGCGCTCTCTCCGATCAGATCGCCTTTTTGCGGCTTCGCGTTGCCCGACTTGGAAATGAGCGCTTCGACCTTCACTTCTTTTGCGCTAGAAATTTTCAGCTCGGGATTGAGGGCGAGCGAATCGTCGAGCGTGAATGACAGAGGCAAGTCGCCGGCGTGGGCGCGTTCCACCGCCAGCGGCATGCGCGCGCCACCGACGGCGCGGGCAAAAACGAACAGCGTGTCGCCCGGCTGCATCTTGCCGGTCAGCGCCGGGGCCAGCGTCACCCGTCCGCTGACCGCCCCTCCGGCAGCGTCTGCCGGAGCAGTCTTGGTAGCGGAGTGTCCGCCGCCTTCCTTGGCGCGGGCCTCGGCGACGGCCGCGGCGATCGATTTCGCGTCGTCCGAATCCGGCGGCAGGATTTTCTGCAGCCGTTCCCAGTATTTCACCGCTTCCGCAAAATCTTTCTTGCCGTAGGCCGCGGTGCCGGCAAGCGCCAACGCCATGGTGTTGTTGGGATCGAGTGCCAGCGCCTTGTTCACCAGTTCCATCGGCTTACCGTCGAGCTTGCCGCCGGCGCGAACCGCCAGAAGATCGGCGTATTCAGACAGCAGTTCCGGATCGCTGTCCATCGCGTCACCGATATGGGCGAAGGCCCGCGCCGCGTCATCGTAGCGGCCCAGCGCCTTGTAGGAGCGCGCAAGCATGATCCAGCCCTTGATGTCTTCCGGGTGTTGCTTCAGGCGCGCCGCCAAGGCGGCGACCATTTGCTCGATCTGGGCTTGCGTCACCGGATGGCCGGCCTGCGGCTGCTCCTGGATCGGCTGCAGCGCCGCCGGGGTGCCGAGCCAGGCATAGAGCGCCGCAGCTGCGATCGGCAGCGCCAGGACCAGGGCAAGGGCGCTGCGCCATGCCGGCCCCGAGGAAGACGGCAAGGCATCGCTCTCGCTGGCATCGGCGAGCAGTCGGCGTTGCAATTCCTCCCGGGCCTGTTCGTAGTCCACCTCGGAGAGGCTGCCTGCGGCGCGGTCGCGTTCCAACTCGACGAGCTGGTCGCGATAGATCGCGGTATTCAGAGCCTGGCGCGAGGCGATCATAGAAGGTGCGTTGCGGCGCAGCAGCGGGCGCAGCAGCAAACCCAGCACGACCAGCAGAAGGAGCGCTGCGGCACTCAGGAAAATGAAGTTCATCGACCAGCCTCTTGTTGTTTGAGTAGATCTTCAGCGCGCTCTTTATCCGCGGCGGAGAGGTCTTTTTCCTCGATCCGGGTACCGCGCCGACGCAGATAGAACACCAGCCCGGCGATGCCGAAGGCCAGCAGCAGGAACGGTCCGAACCAGAGCAGATAGGTGCTCGCCATCATCGGCGGGCGGTAGAGAACGAAATCGCCGTAGCGATTGACCATGAAATCCCTGATCTCTTTGTCGGTCTTGCCCGCCTTGATCATTCCGCGGATTTCTCGGCGCAGATCCACCGCCAAGTCCGCCTGGGAAGCTGCCAGCGATTCGTTCTGGCAGACCAGGCAACGCATCACCGAGGTGATCGCCACCATGCGCTTTTCCACCGCGACGTCGGAGGCCAGAGGCGCCGCCTCCCGGGCGAACAGCGTGCCGCTGACGAATAGTGCCAGCGCGAACACCATCAAGATTTTCATCGATTCAATTCCTTCAGCAGTGGCAGGAGCTTGTCCTTGATCACGGCGTCGGTCACCGGACCGATCTGCTTGTAGCGGATGATGCCGGCTTTGTCGATGACATAGGTCTCCGGCACGCCATACACGCCGTAATTGATGCCGACGCTGCCGTCGCTGTCGAACGCATTCAGGACGTAGGGGTTGCCGAACCGGGCGAGCCAAGCTTGCGCATCGTCGCGCTTGTCCTTGTAGTTCAGGCCGTAGATCGGCACCACGCCGGTCTGGGCGAAGCGCATTAGCACCGGCGCCTCCTCGCGACAGGAGACGCACCAGGAAGCCCAGACGTTGAGCAGCCAGACCCGCCCAAGCATCTCTCGCGGCGAGAACTTCAATTGCGGATCGGCGAGCTGTGTCAAATCGAAGTTCGGCGCAGCCTTGTTTATCAGCGGCGAGGGCACCTCGTGCGGGTCGTAACCCGGCTTCAAGCCCCAGGCGAGAAAACCCACCAGCACCACGAACAATCCCAGCGGAATCAGAAAGCGTCTCATGTCCTGGCTCCCGACGGCTTGCCTATATTCAGGGTCGCAGCGACCGCGGCCGGCCGCGATTTCAGCCGATAGCGCCGATCGCTGACGGCGACGATGCCCCCCAGCGCCATCAGCAGACAGCCGCCCCAGATCCAGTCGACGAAGGGCTTGTAGTGGACGCGCACGGCCCAGGCGCCGCCGCCGATCGATTCGCCGAGCGATACGTAGATGTCGCGGGTGAAGCCGGTATCAATGGCGGCATCGGTCATCGGCATCGCCGTGGAATAGTAGTCGCGCTTCTCCGGCCTCAACATACGCAGCACCCGGCCATTCTTGGAAAGCTGCAGTTCCCCGACCTTGGCTTTGTAGTTCGGTCCCAGCGCGTCCTGTATGCCGAGCAGGCGGAGCGTGTAGCCGCCCACCTGGACCGTGTCGCCCGGCGCCATGCGCACATCCCGTTCGGTCTGATAGCCCTTGACCAGGGTCACGCCGATGACGAAAACGGCGACGCCGATATGCGCCAGGTGCATGCCCCAGAAGGCGAGCGGCGGCCGGGCGCCGCTCTTCAGGCGCGTCCTGATATCGGTCGCGGTGGCGGCGGCGATCCAGACGGCGAGCAGCACGCCCAGTCCGACCAGCGGGGTCCAGCTACCGAGTCCGAAGGGCAGGACGATGCCGGCGATGATCGCCAGCGTCAGGGCCAGCCACAGCCGGCGCGCCAGATTGCCGGCGCTGGCGGCCTTCCAGCGCGCCATCGGGCCCAGGCCGATGAGGAACAGCATCGGCACGATCAGCGGCACGAACACCGACTCGAAGTAAGGCGGACCGACCGAAATCTTGCCCAGGCCGAGCGCATCGATGATCAGCGGATACAGCGTGCCGAGCAGCACCGCACCGGCAGCCACCACCAGCAGTACGTTGTTCAGGAGCAACAGCGTCTCGCGCGACATCAGCGCGAAGCGGCCGCCCAGGCCGACCGTCGGCGCGCGCCAGGCGTACAGCGTCAGCGAGCTGCCGATCACGATCGAGAGGAAGATCAGAATGAATACGCCGCGGCTCGGGTCGGTGGCAAAGGCATGCACCGAGCTCAACACGCCGGAGCGGACCAGGAAGGTGCCGAGCAGGCTGAGCGAGAATGCGCCGATGGCCAGCAGCACCGTCCAGTTTTTGAAGGCGCCGCGCTTCTCGGTCACCGCCAGCGAGTGCATCAGCGCGGTGCCGACCAGCCAGGGCATGAAGGAGGCGTTCTCGACCGGGTCCCAGAACCACCAGCCGCCCCAGCCCAGCGTGTAATAGGCCCAGCCGCTGCCCAGGGTCACGCCCAGGGTCAGGAAGATCCAGGCCGCCGTGGTCCAGGGCCGCGACCAGCGCGCCCAGGCGGCATCCAGGTTGCCCGAGAGCAGGGCCGCGATGGCGAAGGCGAAGGCCACCGAGAAACCGACGTAGCCCATGTAGAGCATCGGCGGATGAATCACCAGTCCCGGGTCCTGCAGCAGCGGGTTCAAGTCCCGGCCATCGGCGGCGGCCGGTAGGAGGCGGATGAAGGGACTGGAGGTGAGCAGGATGAACAGCAGGAAGCCGAACGAGACCAGTCCCAGCACGCCCAAGACGCGCGCCACCATGGCTTCCGGCAGGGCGCGCGAGAGCAGCGACACCGCCAGCATCCAGGAGGTGAGCATCAGCATCCACAGCAGCAGCGAGCCCTCGTGCCCGCCCCACACCGCAGCGATGCGATACACCGTAGGCAACTGCGAATTGGAATTCTCGGCGACATAGAGCACCGAGAAATCCTTGACGATGAAGGAATAGGTAAGGCTGGCGAAGGCGACGACGATCAGCAGCCACTGGGTCTGCGCGCACGATCGACCGAGCGCCATCCAGGCTGCATTGTTGCGCTGTGCCCCGATCAGAGGCACGACGCCCTGGACAGCGGAAACCAGTAAGGCGAGGATGAGAGCGAAAAGGCCGAGTTCTGGGATCATGGTTTTATCACTGCTTTAGGGTTTTGGCCGCCTCTTGCGCCTGGTCGATGGCGCTCTTGGCTTCCGGGGGCATGTAATTCGCGTCGTGCTTGGCCAGCACCTCGCTGGCGATGAACTCTCCATTCGGGGCGAGCTTGCCTTGCGCCACCACGCCCCGGCCTTCCGCGAACAGATCCGGGAGGATGCCGGTGTAGGCGACCTCGACCTCTTTCGCCGTATCGGTGACGACGAAGTGCACGGTCATGGCGTTGCGTTTCAGGCTGCCCTTCTCCACCAATCCGCCGATGCGGAAGACCCGCCCCTTCGGGACATCCCCCGCCACCACCTGGGTCGGCGTGTAGAACAGGGCGATATTGCTATTCAGGGCGTGGAGCACGAAGTAGGTGGCAACGCTGAGCGAAGCCAGGCCTCCGACGATGAGGGCGATGCGCTTGTGGCGAGGTTTCATTGTGATCGTTCCTTGGCGGACAATTCGCGTTTCAGGCTCTTCAAGACTTCGCTTCGACGCTTCTTGAGCAGCAGAGGTTCAATCAACAGCGCCAACGCCGTGACCCCGAAGCTGCCCCAGACGTAGAAAGCGTAGCCGCCCATGGCGAAAAATTCCGCGGGACTGTGCCAGTTCATGACCGTACTTCCTTCAGGTTTGCCACCCAGTCAGAGTGGCGCTCGCGTTCGAGCATGATGGCGCGGACGCGGGTCAGAACCATCGCGATTGAATACATCCAAAAGGAGAGGGCCATCAAAAGCATGCCCAGCAACATGGTTTTAGCCATCGAAGGCGCCTGGGTCAGCGACACCGAGGCCCCCTGGTGCAAGGTGTTCCACCATTTTACCGAGAAATAAATGATCGGCACGTTCACCACGCCGACCAGGGCGATGATCGCACCGGCCTTGTCGGCGCGTCGCGGTTCGTCGATCGCCGCCTGCAGGGCGATGAACCCCAGGTAGAGAAAGAGCAGGATCAACTCGGAAGTCAGACGCGCATCCCACACCCACCAAGTACCCCACATCGGTTTACCCCAGAGCGCCCCTGTCCATAGCGAGAGGAAGGCGAACATCGCGCCGGTGGGCGCCACCGCGCTGGCCATCATCGAGGACAGTTTGGTGTTGAAGGACAGCCCGATTCCAGCCCAGAAGGCCATGACCAGATACAGGAACATCGACATCCACGAGGCCCCGACATGGACGAAGATGATGCGGTAACCCTCGCCCTGCTGGGCATCGGTGGGGGCAACGAAGAAACTCACCCAGAGGCCTGCGATGCCGAGCAGGACCGCGAGAAGCGCAAACCAGGGAATCATTTTTCCCGCCAGCGGATAGAAGTAAGGAGGAGATGCGTACTTCCAGGTAATCAATTTAGGGTTCATCTTCTATTCCAGTGCGATTTTCAAAGCCGCCGTGGTCGCCCACGGCGCAAAAAAAACGGCCAATGCGAACAACGCCGCCAGCAAGGATAAATGCCCGCCGGCGCCCAAGCCGGAGATATCCGCCTCGACGGCCCCGGCACCGAAGATCAAGGCCGGAATATACAGCGGCAGAGTCAGCAGCGACACCAGCACGCCGCCGCCGCGCACGCCCAGGGTCAGGGCCGCGCCGATCGCTCCGATCATCGAGAGCAGCGGCGTGCCGAGCAGCAGCGAGATCACCAGCACCACCAGCGCCCGCGGGGCGAGATCGAATTGCAGGCCCAGGATGGGCGCGATCAGCACCAGCGGCAGTCCCGACACCAGCCAATGGGCGAGAATCTTGCCGGCGACCATCAGACCCAGCGGCGTCGGCGACAGGACCATCTGCTCCAGCGTGCCGTCGGCGTAGTCGGCGGCGAACATGCGGTTGAGCGACAGCATCGTCGCCAGCAGGGCCGCCACCCACAGCACGCCGGGCGCAATCTTGCGCAACAGGCCCAGTTCCGGGCCGATGCCCAGGGGGAACAGGCTGACCACGATGACAAAAAAGAACAGGGTGGTGAATACTTCGCTCTTGCGCCGCAACGCCAGCAGCAGGTCGCGCCGCACCACCGCTGCCAGCACCCCGAAGGCACCCAACGTCCGTATCGACCCGGTGCGGTTCAAGCGGCCAGCCTCAAGGTCTGCGCGACGCCGCCTTCGATCGCCACTTCCTGGTGGCTGGTCAGCACCGCCATGCCGCCTCCGGCTATATGCGCACCGATGATCTCGGCCAACCAGCCCACGGCAGCGGCGTCCAGGGCGACATAAGGCTCGTCGAGCACCCACAATGGCGCCGGACTCCAGAGCAGTCGCGCGAGCGCGACGCGGCGTTTCTGTCCCTGCGAGAGGAAGCGCACCGGCAGATCTTCGCGCCCGGCCAAGCCGACGCGGCGCAGCGCCTCGCAGCCCTCGGCATCGCCGAGCGCGACACCGGCCAGGGCCGAAGTGGTCAGCAGATTCTCCAGCGCCGTCAACTCCTCCTTCAGCGCGTTGTGATGGCCCAGATAGAGCACCGCCTGGCGGTATTCGTCGCCGAGACTGGCGATAGCGACTCCCGTCCAGCGAACCTCGCCCTCCTCGGGCGGCGACAGGCCGCAGAGCATGCGCAGCAGACTGGTTTTGCCCGAGCCGTTCTCGCCGGTGACGTGCAGGCGTTCGCCCGGCCCCAGGGTGAAGCCTAGGCCGGCGAACAGACGGCGATCGCCACGTATGCAGGCGAGGTCGATGGCGGTGAGCATGTCAGGAATGGACGCGTTGCTGATAGTGGGCGCAATTGTGCCCGATTGCCGGCACCGCGGGTTAATCGAGGTCAACAATCGTGAGCATTTCGCGCGGATAAAACCCTGTTTCTATTAAGGACAACGGGCGCCGAAGCGCTCATTGTCCTGTTCAGCAAAGCCCGGTCACGGCGACCTCACTCATCCGGGTCCCGATATTCCCGGGGCAGATGGTGGGCGATGCCCTT
>JAJZPJ010000130.1 GCA_021811225.1 Pseudomonadota bacterium | reverse complement strand
TCTCGATCTCGTCCTTGGGCGGCATCGGCGGCACCGCCTTCACGCCGATCATCAATGCCCCCGAGGTGGCGATCCTGGGCGTCTCGAAGAGCGAGATCAAGCCCAAGTGGGACGGCAAGGCCTTCGTTCCGCGCCTGACGCTGCCGCTGTCGCTCTCCTACGACCACCGCGTCATCGACGGCGCCCTGGCGGCCAGGTTCACGGCGCTGCTCGGTCAACTGCTCGGCGACCTGCGCCGGACGATGCTCTAGGAAACAGCGATGAGCCAACTGATAACAGTGACGGTGCCGGACATCGGCGATTTCCACGACGTGCCGGTGATCGAGGTGATGGTCAAGCCCGGCGACGCCATCAGAGCCGAAGATCCGCTCCTGACCCTGGAATCCGACAAGGCGGCGATGGAGGTACCCTCGCCCGCCGCGGGCGTGGTCAGGGAAGTGAAGCTCAAGGTCGGCGACAAGGTGTCCCGGGGCACGCCGGTGCTGCTGCTCGAGGCGGCAGCGTCGGCCGAGGCGCCGACTCCGGCCGCCCCCGCCCCCGCGCCGATTCCGGCACCGGCTGCGTCAGCCGCCGCGAGCGCATTCGATCTCGAATGCGACCTGCTGGTGCTGGGCGCCGGACCGGGCGGCTACTCGGCCGCCTTCCGCGCCGCCGACCTGGGATTGAAGACGGTGCTGGTCGAGCGCCACGCGACGCTGGGCGGCGTCTGCCTCAACGTCGGCTGCATCCCCTCGAAGGCGCTGCTCCACGTCGCGGCGGTGATGGAGGAGGCGGCGCACTTCTCCAAGCTCGGCGTCACCTTCGCCGCGCCGACGGTCGATCTCGACCGCTTGCGCGCGCACAAGGATGCGGTCGTCGCCCGGCTCACCGGCGGGCTGGCGGCGATGGCGAAAGCGCGCAAGGTGACGGTGCTCCAGGGCGTCGGCCGCTTCCTCGATCCGCATCGTCTGGCGGTGGACGCCGGGGGCGGACAAAAAGTGGTGAGCTTCAGGAACGCGATCATCGCCGCCGGCAGCCGGCCGGTGAAGCTGCCCTTCGTGCCCGATGATCCGCGCATCGTCGACTCCACCGGCGCGCTCCGACTGGCCGGCGTGCCAAAACACCTGCTGGTGATCGGCGGCGGCATCATCGGCCTGGAGATGGCCACCGTTTATTCGGCGCTGGGGGCGAAGATCAGCGTCGTCGAGATGCAGGACGGCCTGATGCCGGGCGCCGACCGCGATCTGGTCAAGGTGTTCGAGAAGAGGAACGCCAGACGCTTCGAGCGCGTGATGCTGGAGACCCGGGTCACCGCGGTCGAGCTCGCAGCCGAGGGGCTCAAGGTGAGCTTCGAGGGCAAGCAGGCGCCGCCGGAAGCCCAGGTCTATGACCGGATCCTGGTCGCGGTCGGGCGCACGCCCAACGGCGCCGGGCTGGACGCCGAGCGCGCCGGCGTCGCGGTCGACGGCCGCGGCTTCATCCCGGTCGATCGCCAGATGCGCACCAACGTGCCGCACATCTTCGCCATCGGCGACCTCGTCGGCCAGCCGATGCTGGCGCACAAGGCGGTGCATGAGGGCCACGTCGCCGCCGAGGCCGCGGCCGGGCAGAAATCCTTCTTCGACGCCGCGGTGATCCCGTCGGTGGCCTACACCGATCCGGAGATCGCCTGGGTGGGACTGACCGAGGAGCAGGCGAAGACGCAGAACGTCGCCTACGAGCGCGGACTCTTTCCCTGGGCGGCCTCCGGCCGCGCCATCGCCAACGGCGCCGACGACGGCTTCACCAAGCTGCTGTTCGACGCCGAGAGCGGCCGGATCATCGGCGGCGCCGTCGTCGGGCCGAACGCCGGCGACCTGATCGGCGAAGTGGCGCTGGCCATCGAGATGGGCGCCGACAGCGTCGATATCGGCAAGACCATCCACCCGCATCCGACCCTGGGCGAATCGATCGGCCTGGCCGCCGAAGCCGCCCACGGCACCTGCACCGACCTGCCGCCCAAGAGGAAGAAATGACGGAAGAAATGACCTTCCCCCTTTCAGGCAAGGGGTGACCGTGGCTCGCTATACTCGCAGTTCATACCAAGGAAGAAACGAGATGACCCAGGACCAACTGAAACAGGCGGTGGCGCGCGCGGCGCGCGACTACGTCGCGGCCAACATCGGCGAGGGCGCGATCATCGGCGTCGGCACCGGCTCGACGGCGAACTTCTTCATCGACGAGCTGGCGGCGATCAAGGACCGGATCGCCGGCGCGGTGGCCAGCTCCGACGCCAGCAAGAGGCGGCTGGAGGCCCACGGCATCAAGGTGCTCGACCTGAACGAGGTCTCCGAGCTGCCGATCTACGTCGATGGCGCCGACGAGATCGACGCCGAGCTGATGATGGTCAAGGGCGGCGGCGGCGCGCTGACCCGGGAGAAGATCGTCGCGGCGGTGGCCAGGACCTTCGTCTGCGTCTGCGACCAGAGCAAGCTGGTCGCCACCCTGGGTAAGTTTCCGCTGCCGGTGGAGGTCATCCCCATGGCCCGCGCCCACGTCGCCCGGGAGCTGGCCGGGCTGGGCGGCCAGGCGAAGCTGCGCCAGGGCTTCGTCAGCGACAACGGCAACCAGATCCTGGACGTGCATGGCCTCACCATCGCCGATCCCGTGCGGCTCGAGACCCGCATCAACCAGATCCCCGGCGTCGTCACCAACGGACTGTTCGCGCTGCGCGGCGCCGACCTGCTGCTCCTGGCCACGCCCGCGGGCGTGAAAACGCTGCGCCGCGCCGGCGCAACAAATCCTTCATAATGATCTGGTAGATTTCGCAAACCGGACACTGGGAATTGCCGCCATGAGCCACGAACACATCGTCAAGCAGTACGACACCGATCTCGAGAACATCCGCACCCGCGTGCTGCAGATGGGCGGGCTGGTCGAGCAGCAGATCGTCCAGGCCATGAAGGGACTGATCGAAGGCGACCCGAACCTGCTGGACCTGACCATCGACAACGATCATCAGGTCAATCGCCTGGAAGTCGAACTGGACGAGGCCTGCACCCAGATCATCGCCCGGCGCCAGCCGACCGCGGTGGACCTGCGCATGGTGATGATGGTGGTGAAGACCATCACCGACCTGGAGCGGATCGGCGACGAGGCGAAGAAAATCGCCAAGGTGGGCAAATCGATCCACGACGCCGGCGCTGCCCTGATGCCGCGCATCGATCTCAGCCACATGGCGGAAGACGCCGTCGGCATGCTGCGCATGGCGCTCGACGCCTACGCCCGCATGGACCTCAACGCCGCCGCCCAGGTGGTGCGCCAGGACAAGGAGGTCGATGCCGAGTTCAAGAGCGTGATGCGCCAGTTGATCACCTTCATGATGGAAGACCCGCGCACCATCTCGCGCTCGATCGACCTGATGTTCATCGCCAAGTCGATCGAACGCATCGGCGACCACGCCAAGAACATTTCCGAATACGTGGTCTATATGGCCAAGGGACGCGACGTCCGCCACATCGGCCTGGAAGCGATCGAGCGGGAAGTGGCGGGCTGAGTTATTGCCTACCCCCCGGCCCCCTCCCCGGGGGAGGGGGTGACGGAGGTTCGTCCCTGCGGGACTCCATGTCTCACGCTGGCGCCGCCTTGGGGCGGCCCGGCGGCGGCGCCTGCCTTTCCCACCACCAACGCCGTCGTCGCGAGCGCAGCGTGGCGATCTAGGCTGCCACGCAGTGACGGGATTACTGCGGTACGAAACCGGAAACCTTGTCCGAGCCGTCGCCGAAGAAGTGCTTCTGCACCTGCTCGGCGAGGTACTTGCGCGCCTGGGGATCGGCGAGGTTGAGGCGGTTCTCGTTGATCAGCATGGTCTGCATCCTGACCCACTGCTGCCAGGCTTCCTTGGAGACGCCCTCGTAGATCCGCTTGCCGATTTCTCCGGGTATCGGCGGGAAGTCGAGGCCTTCGGCTTCGCGGCCGAGCTTGATGCAATTGACCATTCGTGCCATGGGGTTTCCTTCTTCTGCGGATAGCGACGGCGGATTGTAGCGCGAATCCAGCCAACGATCAGGAGGGCCGCACCGGCTTGCGATACACCTGCCAGCCGTCCTTGCCGCCGCCCTTCGCCAGGTACATGGCCTGGTCGGCGTGAGCCACGAGCAGTTCGGCGGTGCCCGCGTGCGTCGGGTAGAGGGCGATGCCCAGGCTGGCGGAGAGCCGCGTCTGCTGGCCCGCGAAGACGAAGCGGGTCTGCCCGATGCGGCCGCTGACCCGGCGGGCGAGGCCGACCATGTCCGCCTCGGTGCTGTCCGATGCGAGCACCGCGAATTCGTCGCCGCCCAGGCGGAAGAACATCTCGTTGCGGCGGATGATGGCGCTGACCTCCTGGGCCAGGGTGACCAGGACTTCGTCGCCGGCCTGATGGCCGAAGCGGTCGTTGACCGGTTTGAAGCCGTCCAGATCGATCGCCAGCAGACCGACTTGGCCGCCGCGGCGTTCGGCATCGGGCAGCATGCGCTCCAGTTCCTCGTGGAAGCGCCGGCGGTTGTAGAGATTGGTGAGCGGATCGCGGGTGGCGAGCTGGGTCAATTGCTCGGCGCTCTCCTTGCTCTCGGTGACGTCTTCGAAGGTCCACACCCGGCCGCTGTGCCGCCCGGCCTCGGCGCACTGCACCATGGTCGAGATCTCGGCGATGACGCGGCCATCGACCAGCGTGATCTCGAAGGGCGCGCTGGTCTCGGTGCTCGCCTCCACCTGTTCCAGGTGCTGCAGATAGGCGACGTTGTCCAGGCGCAGCGATTTGCTCCGCCCGAGCAGAACGCTCTCGCGCGTGCCGATCAGCTTCTCGTCGCGGGCAAAGCCCCAGATGCTGCGGAAGGCCCCGTTGCAGTAGATCACCCGGTGGCCGGTGTCGACGAACTGGACGCCGATGTGCAGCACGTCGAGCAGGGTTTCCAGCCGCGCCCGCTCCTCGTTGCTCGCCCGCAGGTAGGCCTCGGAGAGGTCCTGGGCGCGCCGCAATTCGGCAACGGTCTGCAGCAGCCGCAGTTCGGCCTCCTTGCGCGCCTGGATATCGACCACCGAAACGCGCACGCCCTGGTAGCCGCCATCGGCGCTGTAGATCGCCTGCCAGTTGAGGGCGACCCAGATCACCGCACCGTCCTTGCGCTGCAGGCGGATCTCGAAATTCTGCCCCTGGCCGCCCTGAAGGGCATGCAGCCCCTGGGAAAACAGATAGCGGCGGTCCTTCTCGAAAATCAGCAACTCGATCATGCTGTGTGCGGTCAGGCATTCCTGCGGGGTATAGCCGGTGACCCGCTCGACCGACGGGTTCACCCAGATCAGGCGGCCCCGCGGATCGAGCCAGGCCTCGGCACCGAAGGTATAGTCGGCGATCGCGTGGAAGCGCGCCTCGCTCTTTTGCAAGGCCCGGACGCGCTCGTCCAGCGTCTGCGCCATCTGGTTGAACGCCTGCGTCAGCTCGGCGATCTCGCCGCTGCCCGAGACCGCCAGCCTGACCGCGGATTCGCCCCGCTGCAGCGCCGCCACGCCGCGCTGCAGGCGGCGCAGATCGCGGGTCAGCCAGCGCCCGATCACGATCAGCGCGAGCGCGCTCAAGACCAAGGCCAGCCAGCCGATCAGCGTGCTCTGGAAGAGCAGATGGCTCTTCGCCGCGTGCGCGTAGCCGACCGGGATGCCGTAGTAGAGGCGGCCGAGCATCAGGCTGCCGTCGTGCACCGCGCAGACGCCGTCGAAACGACTGGTCCCGACCGGCAGATCGGCATAGCCGACGCTGCGTGTCGGCAACGGAGCCGTCCGATTCCAGCCGGCGCTGGCCACGACGGCGCCCCCTTCGTCTTGCAGCACCAGGTAGTCGAGGCCGCCGTGGCGGCGCAAGTCGCCGAGCAAGGTCGCCAGCACGGGGAGGTCGCGGCGCTCGAGCGGCCCGGCCAGGGTGGCGTTGAGCAAGACCTGCAGCTGGGTCAGCCGGCTATCCTCCTGAGCCGTCAGCGCCCGGTCGAGCAGGCGCACGCTGTTGCCGCCCACCAGGAGCAGCACGACCACCAGCACCGCGCTGCTGGCGATCGCCAGGCGGAAGCGCAGGGAATGCAGCAGGGTGCGCAGGGTGTCGAACATCGTGCCGGCTAGTGGCCGCCCAAGGGTCAGCCGGCATTGTGCGGCCGTGATATGACATTGGCAAGTGACCGGGGCGGCAGCCGGAGGACTCAGAGGTTCTTCGCCAGCACCTTCGAAATCTCCTACAAGCCAGTGCTGGTGCGTGTCTTTGTTTCCGTCTGTTTAAAAAGCTACGCATGTAGCTACACAGAACATGCTTGCTTGGGTGCTTTCGGCATTGATCATGCCGCCAACCCTTCACCATTTCACCATTCCACATCGGCGGTTAATTTCACTTACCCCAGGAACTAGCCGCTAGAATTTTTCCGCGAGTCTTCGGCCCCACATCTTGAAAAAGGCCCAGAAGGACCCGCTACCCATGCCCCCCACTCTGCCCTGCGCTCGCCCGACCGGCAGCACCGCAACAGTAGCCACGGCCAAGCCCCACCCACCCGGATTTCCGGCGCAAATACATTCCTGGCCGCCATCGCCCCCGCGTCGTTTCGCTTCGCTTTTATCCTTACCTTTGCATTTTGTGCCGGGACAGCCGGGACAGCACCGCGAAAACCCGCATGGTTAAGCGAGAAACCCTGTTCCGTGATGATCTTTTTGGCAGCCATGCTTGCATCTCCTAGTCAGGTGCTTCGTGGTTAGGGGCCTGCTGGTGACTCGATCACCAACCGGCCCCGCTCTTTGCCTTACGGCGAAGTCAGTTCATTGCAGCGCCTTCATGACGGCCTTATGATCCTTGGCGATCACGTTCAGCAACACCAGGGCCGGGCCGGCTGGCGCGCGGTCGCCGCGTTCCCAATGGCGCAACGTCGCCACGGAAAACCCGAAGCGGGCGGCGAATTGCTCTTGTGTCATGCCAACACGCTGGCGCAGTTCCCGCACGTTCACCGTGTTTGGCCGATAAATGCGCACGCCCGCGCCGGCCTTGTCGCTCTTGGCGTGCGCGATCGCTTCCACCAGTCCCGCCTTGATGCTCTCGAATGTCTTACCCATGATTCAATCCTCTAGCCAATAATCCACCAGCGTTACCACCAAGGCCGCCAAGTCATTGCGCTCCGCCTTGCTCAGATTCGCCCGCTCGCTTTTGGCGAACAGCGTCAGCAAATAAAGCGGCATCGCATCGCTATGGACGTAGTAGATGATCCTCACGCCGCCGCTCTTGCCCCGGCCACCACGCGCCCAGCGCAGCTTGCGCACTCCGCCTGTACCTTCCATCAAGTCGCCGGCCTTGGGGTGCGCCGCCAGGTAGGC
>JAJZPJ010000129.1 GCA_021811225.1 Pseudomonadota bacterium | reverse complement strand
ATTTTCTAACTTCACTGCCCGTCATGCACATCGCCGTCTGTATAAAACAGGTGCCCGACAGCGCCCAGATTCGGGTCCATCCGGTCACCAACACCATCATGCGTCAAGGGGTTCCGGCAATCGTCAATCCCTTCGACTTGTTCGCGCTCGAAGAGGCGCTGCGCATCAAGGATAGGACCGGCGCCAAGGTCACCGTGCTGTCCATGGGACCGCCCCAGGCCGAGGATGCGCTGCGCAAGTGCCTCTCCTTCGGCGCCGACGAGGCCATCCTGGTCACCGACAAGGTGTTCTCCGGCGCCGATACCCTGGCCACCTCCGCCGTGCTCGCCTCGGCGCTCAAGACCTTGCACGAGCAACAGCCGCTGGACCTGATCTTCGCCGGCAAGCAGACCATCGACGGCGATACCGCCCAGGTCGGTCCGGGCATCGCCATCCGCCTGGGCTATCAATTGCTGACCTACGTCTCGCGCATCCGGGAACTGGATTCGGCGGGCCGGCGCATCGTCGTCGAGCGCAGGGCCGAGGGCGGCGTGCAGGTTCTGGAGTCCAGGCTGCCCGCCGTCATCACCATGCTCGAAGGCAGCAACGAAATGCGCTTTGCCGACATGCCCGGCATGTTCCGCGCCGCGCGCCAGGCGGTGCCGTTCTGGAATCGCGACAACGCCGGCATCACCGATCTCGGCTCGGTGGGCTTGAAGGGTTCGCCGACCACGGTCGTCCAGGTGTTCGGGCCCAAGCCCAAGACGGTCAAGGCCGAGCGCATCGAAGGCGGCACGCCGGTCGCCATGGCGGACGCCTTCGTGGACAAACTGTTCGCGGACTTTCCGCAACTTGAAACGGCGCTGCTGGATCATCTCGATCAGCTGGCGGAGCAGGGAGGTCACGCATGAGCGACGCAATCGATTCCGCCAAGCCGATCAAGAAGCCGAAGCGGGCTCTGCCCGAGCGCTTCAAGTCCCACAAGGGGGTCTGGGTCTTCATCGAACACGAGCACGGGCACGTCCACCCGGTCTCCTGGGAACTGCTGGGCAAGGGGCGCCTGTTGGCCGACAAGCTGGGCGTCGAGCTGGCCGGCGTGATCCTCGGCGGCTGCGCGCCCGAAGTGCGGGCCCTGGTCGATCAGGCCGCCGCCTATGGCGCCGACCTGTGCTACCTGATGCCAAGCGAGGTGCTGCGCGATTACCGCAACCAGTCCTACACCGCCGGCATGACCGAGCTGGTCAACACCTTCCAGCCGGAAATCCTGCTGCTGGGCGCGACGACCCAGGGGCGCGACCTGGCCGGATCGGTCGCCACGACGCTATTGACCGGACTGACGGCCGACTGCACCGGGCTGGAAATCGACCCGAGCGATCGTTCGCTGCTCTCCAGCCGTCCGACCTTCGGCGGCAGCCTGATGTGCACGATCGTCAATCTCGCCACCCGTCCGCAAATGGCCACGGTGCGGCCGCGCGTCATGCCCATGCCGGCGAGGGCCGATGGCCGAAGCGCCCGCCTGGTGGAGCATCCGCTGCGACTGGCCGAGGATGCGGTCGTCACCAAGGTGCTCGACTTCGTTCCCGATGCCCGGGCCGACAAGCCGCAACTGGCATTCGCCGATTTCATCGTGGCGGGGGGGCGCGGCCTGTCCAAGCCGGAGAACTTCAAGCAGGTCTTCGATCTCGCCCGGGTGCTCGGCGCCGAGGTCGGCGCTTCCCGGCCGGCGGTGCACGCCGGCTGGGTCGAGTCCGAGCGCCAGGTGGGCCAGTCCGGCAAAACGGTGCGTCCCAAGTTCTACCTGGCGGCGGGTATTTCCGGCGCCGTGCAGCATCGCGTCGGGATGGAGGGGGCGGACGTCATCGCCGCCATCAATCTGGACGCCAATGCACCGATCTTCGATTTTGCGAATTACGCCTTGGTGGGCAACGCGCTGGAGCTCTTGCCGGCACTCCGGTCCGCCTTTGCCCGCCGTCTGGAGGCGGCGCGCAGCCGCCGCGCCCAGGGCGAGGCAGGCATGGCAGCGGAGGCCAAGGCCTGATGGAAAAGTTTGACGTCATCGTCGTCGGGGCCGGTGCAGCCGGCAATGCGGCGAGCTACACCCTGGCCAAGGCCGGACTCAGCGTGCTCCAGATCGAGCGGGGAGAATCGCCGGGAACCAAGAACGTGCAAGGCGCGATCCTCTACGCCGATGCCCTGGAGAAGATCATTCCGGACTTCCGCGCCTCGGCTCCCCTCGAGCGCCACGTCGCCGAGCAGCGCATGTGGCTGATGGACGAGGATCAGGCGTGCACCGGCATGACTTATCGCGATGCGCGCTTTTCCCAGGAACCCTACAACCGCTACACCATCATCCGGGCGCGCTTCGACCGCTGGTTCTCCGATCAGGTCAGAGCTGCCGGCGCCCTGGTGGTTTGCGAGACCACGGTCACCGAATTGCTGCGCGACGCAACCGGCAAGGTGACGGGCGTGCGCACCGAGCGCGAGCACGGCGACATTTATGCCGACTGCGTCGTTCTGGCCGACGGCGCCAATGCGCTGCTCGGCAGCCGGGCGGGCCTGCGTCCGGAGATCAAGACCGCCGACATGGCGCTGGCGGTCAAGGAGGTGCTGTTCCTGCCCAAGGAAACGATAGACGCCCGGTTCAATCTCAACGGCAACCAGGGCGTGGTCATCGAAATCGCCGGCAACATCACCCACGGCATGGTCGGCACCGGCTTCCTCTACACCAACAAGGACTCCATTTCGGTCGGCATCGGCTGCATGCTGTCCGACATGAAGCGGCAGACGCTGACGCCTTATCAACTGCTGGAAGGATTGAAGCGCCATCCGACGGTGAGACCCCTGCTCGATGGCGCCGAAATGAAGGAATATTCGGCCCACCTGATTCCGGAAGGCGGCTACAAGACGCTGCCCAAGCTCTACGGCGACGGCTGGCTGATCGTCGGCGACTCCGCCGGTTTCGTCAATGCCGTCCATCGCGAGGGCTCCAATCTGGCGATGACCACCGGCCGGATGGCCGCCGAATCCCTGATCGCGTTGAGGGCCGCCGGCAAGCCGTTCGTCGCGGCGCAGCTGGCCGACTACAAGCGCCGTCTGGACGACAGCTTCGTCATGGAAGATCTGAAGAAATACGAAGACGTGCCGGACTTCCTGAGCGCGCAGTCCCACTTCCTCAATGTCTATCCGCGATTCCTGGGGAACGCGGCCAAGGAGTTCCTCACCGTCGATGGCGTGAGCAAGCGGGCCAAGCAGCAGAAGATCATGGCCGAGCTCAGGAGCAAGCGCTCCCTGCTCGGCCTTCTGGGCGATGCCTACCGTTTTTGGAGAGCCTTCCGATGAATGCCGTTCACGAGTTCGTGCCGCCCGCCGTCAATGTCGAGGAAAAACTGTTCCAGAACCGCTACCGCGTCGATGCCGGACGGCCGCACATCAAGGTGAACAATCCCGCCCTCTGCCTGACTTGCGCGCTGAAGCCCTGCACCGTGTGCTGCCCGGCCGGCTGCTGGCGCGCGGAAGAGGGCGGGGGGATCGACCTGGTGGTCGATGGCTGCCTGGAGTGCGGCACCTGCCGCCTCGTCTGCGACGCCGGCAATGTGGACTGGAACTATCCACGGGGCGGTTTCGGCGTGCTCTTCAAGTTCGGCTGAGGCCCGCGATGGACAGCATCCGCCGCTTTCTCGCCCACGCCGTGCGCCTGGAGACCGAAGCCGTGCGCCGCTTCGAAGAGCTGGCCGAGCACATGAGCAGCCACGGCAATTCCGAAGTGGCCGCGCTCTTCCGCCAGTTCGCCGACTTTTCCCGGCTGCATCTCAAAGACGCCATGGATCGCGCCGGCTTCCGCTTCATCACCGATTTGCCCAAGGACGGCTACGACTGGCCGGACGGCGAGTCGCCGGAGGCCACCTCATGGTGGGGCGTCGATGCCATGATGGATACCAAGACGGCGCTGGAGCTGGCCCTGGAGAGCGAACGCCAGGGCTTGGCGTACTATCGCTCCGTCGCCGACGCCTCTGCCGACCCCAGGGTCGTCGCCATGGCGACCGAGTTTGCCAATGAGGAACAGGATCACGTCGCGCAGCTGGAAGCGATGTTGCTCAAGGGGGGTTGGTAAGCGCCGTCATCCCAGCCGGGACCGGACGGCGACAGCGAGGGAGCATGAGCGTGCATTGGGACGAAAACCGCGAGCCGCTGGGCTCCGCATTGACCCTGATCCATTCCAGGCAGACCACTTCGCCGAAGTTCCTCGGCGATCCGGGGCCGGATGGCGCGCAGATCGAGTCCATCCTCAGTGCGGCGGGGGCGGCGCCCGATCATCGGCACCTGACGCCCTGGCGCCTGGTGATCGTTCCCGCGGAGAAGCGCCCGCTGCTCGCCGAAGCCTTCGCGGAAGCGCTCGTCGAGCGCGACAGCGAGGCGAGCGAAGCGCAGCGCCGGGAGGCCCGCGAAAAGGCCCACCGGGGACCGCTGTTGCTGGCGCTGGTCGGCCGCCTGGGCCCGGCGCTGGGCGACGTCCATCCCCACGAGCGCCTGATCTCGGCGGGATGCGCGCTGCAGAACATGCTGCTCACCGCCCACGCCATGGGCTTCGGCGCCGGGGTGTCCAGCGGCCGGTCGCTGTATTCGCAGCGGCTCAGACGCTTCTTCCGGCTGGCCGACGGGGAGCAGCTGCTGTGCTTCGTCACGGTGGGGACGCCGGTCAGGGGCAAGCCCGCGGCCTCGCGGCCGACGATGGCTGACTACACCACGACGCTGTGAGCCGCGCCGACCGCAATCAAGCCGCGGATTTTCGGGCTTGATTTTCGTGGTTGCAAATTTTCCCTAGCCGGGTACACTGGCCGCATACTGAATGAACGTTCATTCCGTCGACCGGCGGGTGGCCGGCGAGCTTTTCGGGAAGCTTTTGGAAACGGGTCCGGCCGAGCCGAAATGCGCCTCGTATGCCGCGCGCGGGACCGTGCTGAGGAAAGAGGATGAGGTACGCCGAGACAGGCTTCAATCTGGAAATCGATCTCACCTCGGGCAGCATCGAGAAGGTGGAGACCGCGACCGACCTGGCCGAGCTTTATCTGGGCGGGCAGGGATCGGCCGCCAAGCTGCTCTGGGATCGGGTGCCGCCCGGAACCGATCCGTTCTCGCCCGACAACCTGCTGATCTTCAGCACCGGCCTGCTGCACGGCACGCCGCTGCCCGCCTGCAACCGCACCGTGGTCAACACCTTCTCGCCGCAGACCAACCTGATGTCGCACTCCCTGTTCGGCGGCTTCTTCGGGCCGGAGCTGAAGTACGCCGGCTACGACAAGATCGTCATCCGCGGCAAGGCGCCGGACCTGGTCTATCTGTACATCAACAACGACAAGGTGGAGATCCGCGACGCCACCCACCTCGCAGGCCGCGGCTGCACCGAGACCGGCGACCTGCTGAAGAAGGAGCTGAACGACCAGCGCGTCCAGGTGGCGGCCATCGGCCTGGCCGGCGAGAACCGGGTCTATATGGCGTCGATCGACCACAATCACGCCAGCGCGGCGCGCGGCGTCGGCGTCATCATGGGCGACAAGCGGCTGAAGGCGATCGCGGTGCGCGGCACCCGGGCCGTCAATGTCGCCCGCCCCGCCGAGCTGTTCGAGATGAGCCAGCGCATCCACCAGAAGATGGCCGGCAGCTCGGGCTGCGGCGACTGGATGGCGGTCGATGAGGACGACAGCTTCCACCACAACCACTTCGCCTGGGGCAACGCCCGCACGCGGCGGCCCGGCTACTGGAGTCCGGAGCTCCAGGAGCGCTGGACCAAGTGGAAATACGACCACCTGGACCGGCAGACGGGCTGCTACAACTGCCCGAAGAAGTGCCGCAACGTCATCAGCTGGCCGGGCCGGCCCCGCTTCGGCTACAAGTGCTTCGGCAAGGACACCTATCACATGGCGGCCTTCCAGGAGCTCGACTTCAGCTACGACATACTCGGCGTCGCCCAGGAGTACGGCGTCGATTCCTACTCGACGCCGCAGGTCATCGCCTTCGCCCTGGAGCTGCTCGAAGCCGGCATATTGACCGACAAGGACTTTCCGGAGATGCCGGCGGACGTCAGGGGCCGGTTCTTCTACCTGCTCGACAAGATCGTGCGCCGCGAGGGCATCGGCGACATCCTGGCCGACAGCGTCTCCCACGCCGCGCGCCGCATCGGCAACGGCGCCGAGGCCTTCGATCACAACACCACCAAGAAGTTCGAGCAGCTGCCGATCAAGCTGGGCAAGCTGAATCCCGCCTACTTCCTGATGATCGCCACCGGCGAGAAGATGAGCATCACCCAGATCGAGGGCTCCTTCCCGCAGGACCCGCTGCCCACCGAGGAGCAGCGGCAGGAGTTCGTCGACAAGTGGGAGGCGGTGCCCGACGAGAAGTTCAAGCAGTATTTTCTCGACTGGAAGAAGCGCAACGACATCTCGGACGAGGCGACCTGCGACATCGTCGACTGGAACGAGGCGATGCACTACATCGACGACTCGCTGGGCTTTTGCGGCTTCGTGTCCTCGTTCCGCGGCCAGTTCGGCGGCGACGTTCCCTATCACATGAACAACATCCCCGCCGCCATCGCCCTGGCCACCGGCACGGAGATGGACAAGCCCAGGCTGTGGAAGAATTTCCAGCGCATCCGCACCCTGATCCGCGCGGTCAATGTGCGCCGGGGCCTGCGCCGCAAGGACGAGCGCCCGCCCGAGGACCACTGGGCGGTGCGCGACGAAAAGTACGAACAGGAACTGCTCTCCAAGTATTACACCTTCAAGGGCTGGAACAGCGAGGGCATCCCCACCCGGCAGACGCTCGAACAACTCGATCTGGCCTACGTCGCCGACGACCTGGAGCAGCGGGGCATCCTCGACCCGGCCGATGGAGGCGCGCGGTGGATACCGTAACGGCGACGAAAACCGTCAAGGAAATCCTGGTCAATGTGGACAAGTGCACGGGCTGCCGCGCCTGCGAAATGGCCTGCTCGGCCTTTCACGCCATGCCGAAGTTCAGCAGCATCAATCCGGCGAAGGCCCGGATCCGCGTGGTGTCGAACGAGCTCACCGACGAGTACGTGCCGATCTTCGCCGGCAACCACACCAAATCCGGCTGCGACGGCCGCCACGTCTATACCATCGACGGCAAGACCTACAGCGAGTGCAGCTTCTGCCGGGCCTCCTGCCCGACGCGCGATCATTTCATCGAGCCCGACTCCGGCTTGCCGCTGAAGTGCGACATGTGCGAGAGCACGCCGCCGCTGAAACAGCCCTGGTGCGTCGAGGTCTGCGGCGAGGAGGCGCTGACCTACAGCGAGCGCGAGGTGGCGCGGGAGGCCCCCTCGGCTGCGGCGCCCGGGCA
>JAJZPJ010000128.1 GCA_021811225.1 Pseudomonadota bacterium | reverse complement strand
CCCGAGCCGTTCAGGCCGAGCACGCCGATCTTGGCGCCGGGGAAGAAGGACAGCGAGATGTCCTTGAGGATCTGGCGCTTGGGCGGCACGATCTTGCCGACGCGGTTCATGGTGAAAACGTATTGGGCCATTCAGTTCCTCACTAGGGTGTTGCTGCTTTACTCGGTGGTGCTACGACAGGCTGCAGCACAGGTTGCGGTCGCCATAGACGTCGTCGATGCGGCCCACCGTCGGCCAGAACTTGTTCTGCGCCACCTCGGGCGAGGGGAAGCAGGCCACCTCGCGGCTGTAGGGGTGAGTCCAGTCGGCGGCGGCCAGGTCGGCCTGGGTGTGCGGCGCGTTCTTCAGCGGATTGTCTTCGGCGGGGTAGACGCCTTCCTCCACCATGCGGATCTCGTTGCGGATGCCGATCATCGCGCTGACGAAGCGGTCGAGCTCGGCCTTCGATTCCGATTCGGTCGGCTCGATCATCAGGGTGCCGGCCACCGGGAAGCTCACCGTCGGCGCGTGGAAGCCGTAGTCCATCAGGCGCTTGGCGATGTCGGTCTCGGTGATTCCGGTCGCGGCCTTCTGCGGCCGGATGTCGATGATGCATTCGTGGGCGACGCGGCCCCGGGTGCCGACGTAGAGCACCGGAAAGTGTTCCTTGAGCCGGGCCGCGAGATAGTTGGCGTTGAGCAGCGCCACCTCGGTGGCCCGTTTCAGTCCTGCGCCGCCCATCATCGCCAGGTACATCCAGGTGATCGGCAGGATGCCCGCCGAGCCCCAGGGCGCGGCCGAGACCGTGCCCTGTTCGTGATCCTGACCACTGTGCGCCGGATGGCCGGGCAGGAAGGGCGCGAGATGCGCCCCGACGCCGATCGGTCCGACGCCCGGGCCGCCGCCGCCGTGGGGGATGCAGAAGGTCTTGTGCAGGTTGAGATGCGCGACGTCGGCGCCGATCGCGGCCGGGCTGGTGAGCCCGACCTGGGCGTTGAGGTTGGCGCCGTCCATATAGACCTGGCCGCCGCGGGCGTGAATCAGCGCGCAGATGTCCTTCACCGCTTCCTCGAAGACGCCGTGGGTGGACGGATAGGTGATCATCAGGCAGGCCAGGCGGCCGGCGTGCTCCTCGGCCTTCGCGGCGAGATCGGCCAGGTCGATGTTGCCGGCCTCGTCGCAGGCCACCGTCACCACCTCGAGGCCGCACAGATGGGCGCTGGCCGGGTTGGTGCCGTGCGCCGATTTTGGGATCAGGCAGACGTCGCGATGCCCTTCGCCGCGGCTGGCCAGGTAGCGCCGGATCGCCACCAGGCCGGCGTACTCGCCCTGGCTGCCGGCGTTGGGCTGCAGGCTGACGGCGTCGAAGCCGGTGACCGCCTTCAGGCCTTGTTCGAGGCCGCGGATCATTTCCAGATAGCCCGCCGCCTGGTCGAGCGGCGCGAACGGGTGGAGGTCGGCGAATTCCGGCCAGCTGATCGGCATCATCTCCGCCGCGGCATTGAGCTTCATCGTGCATGAGCCCAGCGGAATCATCGCCTGGTCGAGGGCGAGGTCCTTGTTCTGCAGGCGCTTCAGATAGCGCAGCATCCGGGTCTCGCTGTGCTCGCTGGTGAACACCGGCTGGGCGAGGATGGCGTCCCGCCGCAGCAGCGCCTCGGGCAGGTACGGGTCGTCGGCAGACAGCCTGGCGTCGAGCGCGTTGATGTCCGGCGTCCGTCCGGTGAGGATAGCCAGCAGCGTCGCGATATCCTCCCGCGTCGTCTTTTCATTGACCGCGATGGCCAGCACCGTGGGGCCGACCCGGCGCAGATTGAATCCCGCGGCCAAGGCCGCGGCCTGGACCCGTTCCGCGTTCGCGCCCAGTTCGAGCCTGACGGTGTCGAAGAAGCATCGGGTCAGCACCGCAGCCTGGGGCAGGCCGGCAGCCAGGATCGCGGCCAGGCGGTGGATGCGGCTGGCGATGGTCCTCAAGCCTATCGGGCCGTGATAGACCGCGTACATGCCGGCGATGTTGGCCAGCAGCACTTGCGAGGTGCAGATGTTCGAGTTGGCCTTCTCGCGCCGGATGTGCTGCTCGCGCGTTTGCAGCGCCATTCTCAGCGCGCGCTGGCCGTGGGCATCGACCGAGACGCCGATGATGCGGCCGGGCATGGCGCGCTTGTGTTCGTCGCGACAGGCGAAGAAGGCGGCGTGCGGTCCGCCGAAGCCCAGCGGCACGCCGAAGCGCTGCGCCGAGCCCAGGCAGATGTCGGCGCCCATCGCGCCAGGAGATTTCAACAGCACCAGCGCCATCGGGTCGGCCGCCACGACGGCCAGCGCGCCCTTGGCCCTGACCGCGGCGATCGGGCCGGTCAGATCGGCGGCCTCGCCCCGATCATCCGGGGTTTGGAACAGCGCGCCGAAGATCTCGTGCGCTGCCGCCTCCTCCGGCCTCCCGAACACCAGTTCGAAGCCCTGCGTCTGGGCGCGCGTCTTCAATACCGCGATGGTCTGGGGGAAGCAGTGCTCAGCGACGAAGAAGCGCTCGCCCGGCGCCCGGCTCGCCCGCCTGGCCATGCTCATCGCCTCGGCGGCGGCGGTGGCCTCGTCGAGCAGCGAGGCGTTGGCCAGCGGCAGACCGGTGAGATCGATCACCACCTGCTGGAAGTTCAGCAGCGCTTCCAACCGCCCCTGGGCGATCTCGGCCTGATAGGGGGTGTAGGCGGTGTACCAGCCGGGATTCTCCAGGACGTTCCGCTGGATCACCGCGGGCATCAGGGTGTCGTGATAGCCCATGCCGATCAGCGATTTCATCAGCCGATTCTTCGCCGCGATGCCTCTCAGTTTCGCCAGCGCCTGGTGCTCGGGCAGCGCTGCGGGCAGATCCAGCGGGGAGGCGAGGCGAATCGCCGCGGGCACGGTCTGATCGATCAGCTGCTCGATGTTCTCGCAGCCGACGGCCGCGAGCATCGCGGCGATCTCGGCTTCATCCGGGCCGATGTGGCGGAAGACGAACTCGTCGCGGCATTCCAGCTCGGCGAGCGATTTTTGCGCGTTAGTCACACTATTCACTCTCGGCAACCTTGGCGTAAGCCGCGGCATCGAGCAGGGCGGCGAGTTCTGCGGCGCCCTTGGCGGAGTCCGCCGGCTTGATCTTGAACAGCCAGACGCCGTAGGCATCCTGGTTTACGGATTCGGGCGCATCGACGGCCGCCTGGTTCGCGGCCACGACTTCGCCCGAGACCGGGGCGTAGATGTCGGAGGCGGCCTTGACCGACTCGACCACCGCGCACTCGGCACCGACCGAGAGTTGGCGGCCGGTCTGCGGCAGTTCGATGAAGACGATGTCGCCCAGCGCTTCCTGGGCGTGGTCGGTGATGCCCACGGTGATCAGACCGTCGGCGTCCAAGCGGGCCCATTCGTGGCTCTTGGCGTACTTGAGATTGGCGGGGACGTTCATGTCGGACTCCTAGATTGATATGAGAATTTTTCCGTTGCGCACGAAGGGCGGCTTGACCGCGCGGGCTTGGTGCCGCTGGCCGCGGATGTCGACCTCGACCACGTCGCCCTCCGCCACCGCGGCGGGCAGCCGGGCCAGGGCGATGCCCTGTTCCAGCGTCGGCGAGAAGCTGCCGCTGGTGATCTCGCCCTCGCCGTGCGCCGTGTACAGCTTTTGATGGCCGCGCAGTACGCCGCGCGTGAGCAGCAACAGGCCGATCAGTTGCCGCGTCGGTTTTTGCGCCAGCAAGGCGCGCTTGCCGATGAAGTCGCGCTCACCCGCGAGCGCCACGGTCCAGGCCAGACCCGATTCCAGCGGCGTCACGCTCTCGTCCATGTCCTGGCCGTAGAGGTTCATGCCGGCTTCCAGGCGCAGCGTGTCGCGGCAGCCCAGACCGCAAGGGGAAACGCCGGCGGCTTCGAGCTGGGCCCAGACGTCGGCCGCCTGCGCGGCGGGCACGGCCAGCTCGAAACCGTCCTCGCCGGTGTAGCCGGTGCGCGCGATCAGCCAGTCGCCGTCGAAGGCGGCGAAGAAGGGCTTGAGCGCTTCGCTCACCATCCGCGTGCCGGGATAGGCTTGCCACAGCTTCTCGCGCGCCTGCGGTCCCTGCACCGCGATCATCGCCAGATCGTGGCGCGGCGCGATGTCGAGGTCGAAGTCGGCCCCTTGCCGCTCGATCCAGGCCAGGTCCTTGGCGGCGGTGCCGGCATTGACCACCAGCCGGTAGTGCAGGGCGTTGAAGAAGTAGACGATCAGGTCGTCGATGACGCCGCCGTCTTCGTTCAGCAGGCAGGAATAGAGCGCCTTTCCGGCTTGGCTCAGGCGGGCGACGTCGTTGGCGAGCAGGTGCGAGAGGAAAGGGAGGACATCGGCTCCGGTGAGGTCGATGGCCAGCATGTGCGAGACGTCGAACATGCCGGCGGCGCGTCGTACCCGGTGATGTTCCTCGATCTGGGAGCCGTAGTGGATGGGCATGTCCCAGCCGGCGAAATCGGTGAGCTTGGCGCCTGCGCGCCGGTGAGTGTCATAGAGAGGCGTGTGTTTTCCCATGGTTTCCAAGGACCTGTTCGCTTAGCGACAGCGGCGAAGAGATGCACTCCTCGCCCCACCCCATCTGTCCATGGTACCTGAGAGATTGCCGGCGAAGCCACGCTCCGACCGCTTGCCCCTTCGGTGGATGGACCGTCCCCCAGGGGGCTGTCCATCGCTCTCCAGATTTGTCCTGCGTCGCCGGTTCGTTTTGCCTGAGCGGTTCCGGGTATTGCGCCTTCGGCGGTGACATTGTCACGCTCTCCCTGCGACCGCCGGCGATTATGCCGGCTCGGCGCGGCGGTGGCAAGCCGGATTGCCGCGGGGCGGATGGTAGAATCGCGCGATGAAAGCTTCCCGTTCCGAGTTTCTCGAATTGCGCGGCCGGCGCGTCCATGTGCGCTCCTGGGGTCCGTCCTCGGCGCCGACGCTGTTCCTGCTGCACGGCTGGATGGACGTCGCCGCCAGCTTCCAGTTCGTGGTCGATGCGCTGGTGCGCGACTGGCGTCTGATCGCTCCCGACTGGCGCGGTTTCGGGCGCTCGCAGCGGAACGAGGCGGCTTACTGGTTCCCCGACTACATCGCCGATCTCGATGCCCTGCTCGACCACTATTCGCCCGATCGTCCCGCGCGCCTGATCGGCCACAGCCTGGGCGGCAATGCCGCCTGTCTCTATGCCGGCATTCGCCCCGAACGGGTGGAACGGCTGGCGACGCTGGAGGGCTTCGGCCTCTATGTCAGCGATCCGGCCGACGCCCCCGATCTCTACGGCAAGTGGCTGGCCGGCCTGCGCGCCGGACCCGCCTCCAACCGCTACGCCGACCGCGCCGCGCTGGCGCGCCGATTGCAGGAAGTCAATCCGCGCCTCTCTACCGAACGGGCGGCCTTCCTGGTCCGGCATCTGGGCGAGGAAACGGCGGACGGCGACATCGTCGTGGCCGCCGACCCCTACCACAAGCTGCCCAGCCCCATCCTCTACCGCTTGGACGACGCCAAGGCCTGCTGGCGCCGGGTCAAGGCGCCGGTGCTGTGGCTGGCGGCGCGGGACTCCTTCATCATGAAGCGTTTTTCCGGCGCCGAGGGCAGCGCCGATTACCAGTCGCGCATCGCCTGCTTTGCCGATATCCGCGTCGAGATGCTGGAGGACGCCGGACACAACCTGCACCATGACCAACCCGAACGTCTGGCGGCATTGATCGAGGATTTCTTTCCATGAGCGATGCGACCCGGGTTGAGCGCGATGCCGTGCTGAACGCAGATCTCCACTGCCATTCGACCTTCTCGGACGGACTGCTGAGTCCCGCAGAAGTGGTGCGCCGGGCGCACGCCAACGGCGTCGATCTTCTGGCGCTCACCGACCACGACGAACTGGGCGGGCTGGCCGAGGCGCGGCGCACGGCCGACGAGATCGGGCTGCGCTTCGTCGACGGCGTCGAGATCTCGGTCTCCTGGGATGAGGACGTCACCGTGCACGTCGTCGCGCTCGACATCGACCCGGGCAACGCGGCGTTGGCGGCAGGGCTGGCGCAGGTGAGAAGCGGGCGCGACGAGCGCGCCCGGGAGATGGCAGCCGAACTCGCCAAGGTGGGCATCGCCGGCGCCTACGAGGGCGCGCTGCGCTACGTCGGCAACCCGGCCCTGGTGAGCCGGGCGCACTTCGCCCGCTACATCGCCGAGCAGGGCCATGCCCGCGACGTGAAGTCGGTGTTCGACCACTGGCTGGCCAAGGGCAAGCCCGGCTACGTCGCCCACGAATGGGCGACGCTGGAACAGGCGCTGGGATGGATCCAGGCCGCCGGCGGCGTCGCGGTGCTCGCCCATCCCGGTCGCTTCCGCCTCTCCGGCAAGGAATTGCGCCGCCTCTTGGGCGAATTCAAGGAGCAGGGCGGGCGCGCCATCGAGGTGCTCTCGGGCGCGCACTCGGCGCAGCAGATGGCCGAGTTCGCCAGGCTGGCGCGCGAATACGGCTTTGCCGCCTCGCGCGCTTCCGACTTCCACGGTCCCGGCGAGAGCTGGCTGGATCTCGGCCGGCTGCCGCCCATGCCGCCCGATCTGACGCCGGTGTGGCAACTGTTCGCGTGACGCCGTGTCCCAGTTCTTCAGCGTCCATCCCGAACAGCCGCAACCGCGTCTGATCAAGCAGGCGGCGGAGATCATCCGTCGCGGCGGCCTGGCGGCGATCCCCACCGACTCCGCCTACGCCCTGTGCGGCCAGTTGGGAGACGCCAGCCTGCTCGATCGCATCCGTGCCATCCGCGGCGTCGACGAACGGCATCTGTTCACGCTGATGTGCCGCGACCTCTCGGAGATCGCGACCTACGCCCGTGTCGACAACGCCCAGTTCCGCCTGCTGAAGAGCGCGACGCCGGGCAGCTATACCTTCATCCTCGAGGGCACCAAGGAGCTGCCGCGGCGGGTGCTGCATCCGAAACGCAAGACCATCGGCCTGCGCATACCCGATCACGTGCTGGTGCAGGCGCTCTTGGCCGAGCTCGACCAGCCGCTGCTCACCTCGACCCTGATCCTGCCGGGCGAACCGGCGCCGCTCTCCGATGCCGAGGAAATTCGCACTCGCCTGGGCAAGCTGCTCGATCTGGTGATCGACGCCGGTCCTTGCGGCGCCGAGATGACCAGCATCATCAACCTCGCCGGCGGCGTCCCCGAACTGATCCGCGCCGGGCGCGGGCCGCTCGCGCTGTTCGGCTTCGCCGAGTAGCAGTGTGCCATCCCCCCGACCCCCTTCCCAGGGAAGGGGGTGACGGTGGCTCACTGCGCTCGCAGGGCTACGCGGCCCCCGCCTTGGGGCGGCCCGGCGGCGGGGGCGGCCATCCCCCCGACCCCCTTCCCAGGGAAGGGGGTGACGGTGGCTCACTGCGCTCGCAGGGC
>JAJZPJ010000127.1 GCA_021811225.1 Pseudomonadota bacterium | reverse complement strand
GCGATTGACGCCGGCATCGCGGAAGTCCGAGAATTTCTCCGCCTCGATCGCGCCGGGATTGGCCTCCAGCGTGATCTCGGCGCCCGGGACCAGCGCCAGGCGCGCGCGCACCGCCGCCAGCAGCGCATCGACGCCGGCCCCGGAGAGCAGGCTGGGCGTGCCGCCGCCGATGAACACGCTGCCCACGCGCCGGCCCCAGACCTGCGGCAGCGCCGCTTCGAGATCCTTGATCAGGGCAGCGAGATAATCGGCCTCGGGAACGCTGCCGCGGACTTCGTGGGAATTGAAGTCGCAGTAGGGGCACTTCCTCACGCACCAGGGGAAGTGGATGTAGAGCGACAAAGGGATAGTGCCTTCCCCCCGGCCCCCTTCCCGAGGAAGGGGGCTCGCGTCGCTCGCGGGAAGGATCGGAATGACGCGGGCCATCTATTGCCCGCTGCGCAGGCGGTCGATGAGATGGGCGAGCGCCTGGCCGCGGTGGGAGAGCGCGTTCTTCTGGGGCGCGGGAAGTTCGGCCGAGGACAGGCCGAGGCCGGGCACGAGAAACAGCGAGTCGTAGCCGAAGCCGCCGGCACCGCGCGCCGCGTGCAGGATCTCGCCGTGCCACTCGCCCTCCACGATCAGGGGCTGCGGATCCTGGGCGTGGCGCAGCAGCACCAGGACGCAGAAGAAGTGCGCGCGGCGGTCGGCCTGTTCGCCCAGGGCGGCGAGATCGGCGAGCAGTTTGTCGTTGTTGCGCGCGTCGGACTTGGGTTCGCCGCCGTAGCGGGCCGAGTACACGCCGGGCGCGCCGCCCAGCGCCGGGACGCACAGGCCGGAGTCGTCGGCCAGCGCCGGCAGTCCGGTCGCGGCCGAGGCGTGACGCGCTTTCGCCAGCGCATTTTCGACGAAGGTCGGATGCGGCTCCTCGGCTTCGGACACGTCGAAGGCCGATTGCGGCAGCAGTTCGAAGTCGAAGGGTGCCAGGATCTCTCCGAATTCCCTCAGCTTGCCCGGGTTGTTGCTGGCCAGCACCAGGCGCTTCATGTCCGCACCATTGCCGCGCGTTGCGCGCCCACCAGGCTGGCGATGCCCTGCTGCGCCAGATCGAGCAATCGCTCCAGTTCGGCGCGCGAGAAGGGCGTCCCTTCGGCGGTGCCCTGCACCTCGACGATGCCGCCGCCGGCGGTCATGACCACGTTCATGTCGGTGTCGCAGTCCGAGTCCTCCTCGTAGTCGAGGTCGAGCACCGCGACGCCGTCGACGATGCCGACCGAAATCGCGGCGACCATCTCCTTGAGCGGGTTTTGCGCCAGCTTGCCCGCCGCGATGAGGCCCTGGAGGGCGTCGGCGAGCGCCACGCAGGCGCCGGTGATGGCCGCGGTGCGGGTGCCGCCGTCGGCCTGGAGCACGTCGCAATCGAGGGTGATCTGGCGTTCGCCCAGCGCCGCGAGATCGGTCACGGCGCGCAGCGAGCGGCCGATCAGGCGCTGGATCTCCTGGGTGCGGCCGCTCTGCTTGCCGCGCGCCGCCTCGCGCGCCATCCGGGTGTGGGTCGAGCGCGGCAGCATGCCGTACTCCGCGGTGATCCAGCCCTGGCCGCGCCCGCGCAGGAAGCCGGGCACGGTCTCCTCGACGCTGGCGGTGCACAGCACCCGGGTCTCGCCGAATTCGACCAGCACGCTGCCTTCGGCGTGCCGGGTGAAATTTCGGGTGATGCGTATCTCGCGCAGTTCATCGGCGCTGCGCTGGTTCTTTCGGGTCATGTCTGTCCTCAATCGGAAAATTTCTGGATGGCGGTACGGATTTCACTGATCGCGCGTTCGATGTCGTCCTCGGATAGATCGGTCGGACCGTGTCCCCCGCCGGCTTCGCCCAGCTCGGTGTTGATGGCATCGAGCGGCATGGTCAGGGTCGACACGTTGCTCGGGGCGCCTGCGGCGTGACCGACGTCCCATTGCATGGCGATCAAGGAGAGATTGTCGCCGTTCTCGCCGGCGCGCGCACCGGCCAGATCGAGCGCCCGGGGTACCGAGTGCATCGGGTTGGAGTCGGCCAGGGTGTGCACCAGGAGATCGTTGCCCAGCGGCGCCCAGGCGCCGTCGCTGCACAACGCGATGATATCGCCCGATTCGAGCGCTGTCTCCTGCGACAAGTCGATCTGGGGCGGATGCTTGCCGCCGAGGCAGCTGAATACGCGGTTCCTGGCCGGGTGGGCGGCGGCGTCGGCGGCGTCGATCAGCCCCTGGTCCAGCATCATCTGCACCCGCGTATGGTCCCGGGTCTGCGCCAGCAGCCGGCGGCGGCGCAGCAGGTAGAGGCGGGAATCGCCGGCGTGCGCCCAGCAAGCGGCGTCCCGCTGCACCACGCAGGCGACGCAGGTGGTGCGCGGCGCCTCGGCCAAGCCCCGGCTGGCGGCCAGTTCGTTGATCGCCTGGTGGCTGTGGCTCAATGCCTGAAACAGGAACCGGGCGGGATCGGCTAGCGACGGGCGGGCTTCGCGCTTGAAGCCGCCGGCGATGGTCTGCACCGCGATATGCGCCGCCAATTCGCCGTGCAGGTGCCCGCCCATGCCGTCTGCGATCACCATCAGCAGCGCATCGCGGGAATAACAATAGGCAACGCGGTCCTGGTTGGAGGCGCGCTTGCCGATGCGACTCTCCTGATAGATGGTGAATTTCACGGCGAGATCAGGTTGCTCAGACCTTGGCGCACGGCCTTCAGCCAGCGGCTGGCGGGCGTGCGCTGCGGCCTCTCGCCGAGCGCGCGCTGCAGCACGAAGACGCTCTGGGGCCGTTCCGAATAGTCGAGCCTCATGCACCAGTCGATGGTCTCCAGCAATTGCTGCGAATACTTGCCGGCCCAGCGCCTGGCCGCCGGCACCAGCCGGTCCTGTTCCAGGCGCAGGTCGGCAGCCAGCGGGGCGGTAGCCGCGAGGCAGGCGTACATGCTGGCGCCGATGGAATAGATGTCGGTCCCCGGACCGAGCGTGCCGTGCTGCCGGAACTGTTCGGGCGCGGCGAAGCCCGGGGTGTACATCGGCTTCAGCGTCTTGGCATCGGCGGCCAGCGTTTGTCGGGCGGCGCCGAAATCGAGCAGCACCGGCGTGCCGTCGTTGCGCAGATAGATGTTGGCGGGCTTGATGTCGAGGTGCAGCATCTTGCGCGTATGCACTTCGCGCAGGCCGTTCAGCAAGCGCGAGAATGCGTTGCGGACGAAGGCCTCGGACAATTGCCCCTTGTGCATCCGGATGTGCTCCTGCAGCGTCCGGCCGCGCTCGTACTGCATCACCAGGTAGACGGTCTCGTTGGCGCGGAAGAAATTCAGCACCCTGACGACGTTCGGGTGGTTGAGGTGCGCGAGCGCGCGCCCCTCCTCGAAAAAGCACTTCATGCCGTGGCGGAAGGCGGCAAGATGCTCGCCGCCGACCGCCGGCGCCGCGCTGCCTTCGGTGCGCAGCGCCAGCGCGTTGGGCAGGTATTCCTTGATCGCCACCGGCGTACCGGCCTCGTCGTGGGCGAGATAAACGATCGAGAATCCGCCCAGCGACAATTGATGGTCGATGCGATAGTCTTCCAGCCGGAACCCCGGCGGCAGCGGCTGATTGATTTGTTGTGGCGGCATGGCACGAAGGTTACACTAATGGCCCGATTGTCTTCGTCGAATGCGGCTTCAGTCAAGCCGCATAAACCATCATGACCCACAGCATGACCGGCTACGCTGCGGTGCAGCGCGATCTCGGCCTGGCCAGCCTTCATCTCGAACTGAAGAGCGTCAATTCGCGCTACCTGGACATCAGCTTCCGCATCGGCGAGGAGCTGCGTTTCCTCGAAATGCCGCTGCGCGAACTGATCGCCGCCAGGATCAGCCGGGGCAAGGTCGAGTGCCGCGGCAACCTGGTCTCGTCTTCCGCTGTGCCGCGCGAGCTGGCGCCCAACGCGGCCTTGCTCGAACAGCTCGGCCAGCTGCAAGCGAGCGTGCGCGCGCTGCTGCCCGAGGCGGCGCCGCTGTCGGTAGCCGAAGCGCTGCGCTGGCCCGGAGTGCTGGCCGACCAGTCGCTGCCGCAGGAGGCGCTGCAGGCCGAATGCCTGGCGCTGGCCGCGACGGCGATCGACGAATTCGTCGCCACCCGCGCGCGCGAGGGCGCCAAGCTGGCGGCGATGATCGCCGAACGCGTCGTGCGCATGCGCGAACTGGTGGCCGAGGCGGAGCCGCTCCTGCCCGCGGCCCTGGCCGAATACCAGGAACGGCTGGCCAACAAGCTGCGCGAGGCGGCGGCCAGTCTCGACGAGGAGCGGATTCGCCAGGAGGTGGGCGTCTATGCCTCGCGCATCGATGTCGCCGAAGAACTCTCCCGTCTCACCGCCCATCTCGGCGAAGTCGAGCGCGTGCTGAAGAAGGGCGGCGCCGTCGGCAAGAGGCTCGACTTCCTGATGCAAGAGCTCAATCGCGAAGCCAATACCCTGGCTTCGAAATCGGTGTCGTCGCTGATCACCGCCATCGCGCTGGAACTCAAGCTGCTGATCGAGCAGATGCGCGAGCAGATCCAGAATCTGGAATAGGCCGCGTCGGCGCAGCCCGGACGGCCCGCGCTATCGCCACGGCGGGAGTTGACTGCGAAAACTGAATGAGCGATCATTCATTCTACGGGTGGCGGCGGACGGAAGCCGGCCGCGCGATCGGGAGAGCAGCGATGAATGACAGTTTGGCGTGGCCTTTTTTCGACGATCGTCACCGCGACCTGGTGCGCGATCTGGAGGCCTGGACGGCGCAGCGCCTGACCGGCGCCGAGGCGGGGACCGACGTCGAACTGAGCTGTCGGAATCTGGTGGCCGAGCTCGGCGCGGGCGGCTGGCTGCGCCATTGCGTCGCCGGCGCCTACGGCGGCGCGCGCGAGACCATCGACGTCCGGTCGCTGTGCCTGATGCGCGAGCACCTCGCCCACCGCTCCGGGCTGGCCGACTTCGCCTTCGCCATGCAGGGCCTGGGCAGCGGCGCCATTTCCCTGGGCGGCTCCGACGCAATCAAGCGCCGCTATCTGCCCGAGGTTGCCGCCGGCCGGTCGATCGCCGCCTTCGCCCTGTCCGAGCCCGAAGCCGGCTCCGACGTCGGCGCGCTCGCCGCCAGCGCCCGGCGGGAGGGCGACGACTACGTGCTGGACGGCGACAAGACCTGGATCTCCAACGGCGGCATCGCCGATTTCTACTGCGTTTTCGCGCGCACCGGCGAGGCGCCGGGTACCCGCGGCATCTCCGCCTTCGTCGTCGATGCCGACACTCCGGGTTTGGCAATCGCCGAGAAGATCCCGGTGATCGCGCCCCATCCGCTGGCGACGCTGCATTTTCGCGACTGTCGCGTTCCCGCGGCGAATCTGCTCGGCCAGCCCGGCGCCGGCTTCAAGCTGGCGATGCAGACCCTGGACATCTTCCGCACCAGCGTCGCCGCCGCCGCCATCGGCTTCGCCCGCCACGCGCTCGATGCGGCTCTGTCGCGGGCCACTTCGCGCAAGATGTTCGGCCAGACCCTGGCGGACTTCCAGCTGACCCAGGCGGCGCTGGCGGACATGGCCACCGGCGTCGATGCCAGCGCGCTGCTCACCTACCGCGCGGCGTGGTCGCGCGACTGCCAGGGCGTGCCGGCGACGGCGGAGGTGGCCATGGCCAAGATGGTCGCCACCGAGACCGCGCAGCAGGTGATCGACCGCGCGCTGCAGATCTTCGGCGGCCTCGGCGTCAAATCCGGCATGGCGGTGGAACTGCTCTATCGGGAGATCCGCGCCCTGAGAATCTACGAGGGCGCGACCGAGGTGCAGAAGCTGATCATCGGCCGCCAGCTCCTGAAGGACTTCGCCGCCGCCGGCAGCGCTTCGGCCTGAGCGGAGCCGGACCCCGGGCCGCGTCTTGCAATTTGGAACTGCCCGTGATAATTTTTGCTGAATGAACGATCATTCATTATCCCTTTACTTTGTCTGGAGTTTGAACATGAGGTGCGAAATATGAGACTGGACGGAAAAACGGCGGTGGTGACGGGGGCGGCGTCGGGCATCGGCCGGGCGGTCGCCGAGGTGCTGGCGCAGGCCGGCGCCCACGTGCTGGTGGGCGACATCGACGAGGCCAACGGCGAGGCTTGCGCCGCCGCGATCCGGGCGCGCGGCCAGGGCGCTGACTTCGGCCGCCTGGACGTCACCGACGCGGCGTCGATCGCTGCCTTCCGCAGCAAGGCCTACGCCCTCAAGGGACAGGTGGATATCGTCGCCAACGTCGCCGGCTGGGGCAAGATCCAGCCCTTCGTCGACAACACCCCGGAGTTCTGGCGCCAGGTGACCGACCTCAACTTCCTCGGCCCGGTGGCGGTGTCGCGCGCCTTCCTCGACCCGATGATCGAACGCGGGGTCGGCAAGATCGTCACCGTGTCGAGCGACGCGGGGCGCGTCGGCAGCCTGGGCGAGGCGGTGTATTCCGGCGCCAAGGGCGGCGCCATCGCCTTCACCAAGGGACTGGCGCGGGAGATGGCGCGCTTCAACATCAACGTCAATTGCGTCTGCCCGGGGCCGACCGACACGCCGCTCCTGGCGGCGGTGCCGGAGAAGCACCGCGAAGCCTTCGCCCGCGCGACGCCGATGCGCCGCCTGGCCAAGCCCTCGGAAATCGCCGACGCGGTGCTGTTCTTCGCCAGCCGCCGTTCAGACTTCATCACCGGACAGGTCTTGAGCGTCAGCGGCGGCCTGGCCATGGCCGGCTGAACGCCGACCCGAAGCGATTACCCAACCGACATCAGGAGCAACCATGTACAAGCTGAAAGCGGCCGATTGGCGGCCGCAGCACTTCAAGTGGGAGGTCAAGGACCGCGTCGCCACGGTCACGCTGAACCGCCCCGAGCGCAAGAACCCGCTGACCTTCGAGAGCTACGCCGAGCTGCGCGACACCTTCCACAAGCTGCAGTACGCCGAGGACGTGCGCGCCGTGGTGTTCACCGGCGAGGGCGGCAACTTCTGCTCCGGCGGCGACGTGCATGAGATCATCGGGCCGCTGACCAAGATGGACATGGACGGCCTGCTCACCTTCACGCGGATGACCGGCAACCTGATCAAGGAGATGCGCACCTGCCCGCAGCCGATCATCTCCGCCATCGACGGCATCTGCGTCGGCGCCGGCGCCATCATCTCGATGGCCAGCGACATGCGCTACTGCACCCCGGCCGCCAAGACCGCCTTCCTCTTCGTCAAGGTCGGTCTGGCCGGCTGCGACATGGGCGCCTGCAGCATCCTGCCGCGGATCATCGGCCAGGGCCGCGCCTCCGAACTGCTGTACACCGGCCGCAGCATGAGCGCCGAGGAGGGGCTGGCCTGGGGCTACTTCAACGGCATCGTGCCTCAGGAAAAGCTGCTCGAGACGGCGAAGA
>JAJZPJ010000126.1 GCA_021811225.1 Pseudomonadota bacterium | reverse complement strand
GACGAACGACGGAGATTCGGACGACGGCAGTGTTTCTGCCGCCAAGGCGCCGACTTCGACGGTCAATATGAGCGGACAGACCATCGGCAAGCTCATCAACATCATGGCCTGAGCAGTACCGCACGCGACCCCCAAGGCACTGAAACGCTGTGCCCGGGGGCGCGTGCATCTGTCGCCGTCCGATCGCTACATCGCGGCGAGGAAGGCGGGCAGCTCTTCGGGCGGCATCGGCCGGGAATAGTGGAAGCCCTGTGCCTCGTCGCAGCCGAAGCCGGCGAGCAGCGCCAGGGTGCCGGCGTCCTCGACGCCCTCGGCGATGGTCGTGAGGCCCAGGCTCCGGGCCATCTGGATGATGGCGCGGACGATCGCCGCGTCGTCCGGGTCGGCCGCCAGATCCCGGACGAAGGATTGGTCGATCTTCAGCCGGTCCACCGCGAAACGCTTCAGATACGACAGGCTGGAATAGCCGGTACCGAAGTCGTCGATCGACAGCTTCACCCCCATCCGCTTCAAGCGCTCCACCGCGGCCAGCACGCTCTCGGTGTTGTGGATCAGGATCGACTCGGTCATCTCCAGCTCCAGCTGGTGCGGATCGAAGCCCGATTCCTCCAGCGCGCCGACCACCGTCTGCAGCACGTCGCCGCGCTTGAACTGCACCGCCGACAGATTCACCGCCATCGAGAATTCCGGCAAGCCCGCTCTCTTCCAGGCCACCGCCTGCCGGCAGGCCTCACGCATCACCCATTCGCCGATCGGCACGATCAGCCCGCTCTCCTCGGCCACCGGGATGAAGCGCGCCGGCGGCACCATGCCCAGCTCCGGGTGCTGCCAGCGGATCAAGGCCTCGACCCCGGTCACCGTGTTTCTGGCCAGAGCGATCTGCGGCTGGTAGTGGAGCACGAACTCGCCCCGATCCAGTGCCCGCCGCAGGCCGTTCCTCATCGTCAGGTGCAAGACCGCCTCGACGTTCATCTGCTCGTCGAAGAAGCGGTAGGCGTTGCGCCCCGCGTCCTTGGCCCGGTACATCGCGGTGTCGGCTTTCTTCAGCAGGGTGTCGAAGTCATCGCCGTCGTCCGGGTAGAGGGCGATGCCGATCGAGACCGAGGTGGCGAGTTCATGGCCTTCGGCTTCGACCGGCTGCTGCAGCCGCTCGCGGATCTTGACCAGCACCGGGGCGGTGGCGTCGGCGTCGGGCAGGTCGGGCAGCACGATCAGGAATTCGTCGCCGCCCTGCCGGCTGATGGTGTCGGTGTCGCGCACGCATTGGCCCAGGCGCGCAGCGACCTCCTGCAGCAGCGCGTCGCCCACCTGGTGGCCCAGAGAGTCGTTGATGGTCTTGAAGTTGTCCAGATCGAGGAACAGCAGCGCCACCCGCGTCCCGGCCCGGTCGGCGTAGGCCGTCGCCTGCAGGAAGCGGTCCTGCACCAGCCGCCGGTTGGGCAGCCCGGTCAGCGCGTCGTGGTAGGCCAGTTGCTCGATCTGCTGTTCGGCCGCCTTGTACCGGGTGATGTCCTCGACGCACGACCAGATGTAACGTTCGCCGTCCTTCTCGATCAGCGTTCCGGTGAGCCGCACCGGTACCCGGTGGCCGTCCTTGCGCCGGTACTCCTTGTCGTAGGGGCCGTAATGGCCGGTGTTCCCCAGGATCTGCAGTTGCCGCTGTTCCTGATCGGCATAGTCCGGCGGCGTGATCTGGGCGTTGCTGAGGCCGACGGTCTCATCGACCGTGCGCCCGAGAATGCCGGCGTAGGCCGGGTTGACGTCCACCAGGACGCCGTCCATCCGGCACAGGGCGAGGCCCAAGGCCGAGTTCTCGAACAGCATGCGGTTATAGCGCTCGCTCTCGCCCAGGGCTTCCAGCGCCTCGGTGACCTCCGCGGTTCTGTCCAGCACCTTGCGCCTCAGCATCCGGTTCCAGAGGATCAGCAAGGCGGTGACGGCGAGCGCGGCCAGCAGGAGGTAGATGGCGTACCGGGCGTACCTGGAATCCATCCGTGCGCCGAGAGTGCGGCCGATCCACTTGTCCCGGATGCGGCGGCGTTCGTCGGGGGTGATCTGCGCGAAGCCCCGGGCGACGATTTGGTGCAGCGTCCCGTCGCCCTTGCGGGTTGCCCAGTGGAACTGGCCGGAGTAGAGCGGCGCGGAGTCGCGGAACTGATCCTGCAGGTTGAACTTGGTGAGGTAGTAGAGAGCCGGGGGCTGATCGGCGACGAAGACCCTGATCTCGTTGTTTCCCGCCGCCCGGATCAGCGCTTCATAGTTCGGATACTGCTTGAAATTCCGGATGCCGTGCGCCATCAGCCAGTCGATGTCGGCATCGCCCTCCTTGACGCCGACGGTGAAGCCCCGCAGGCTACTGACGTCGGAGATGCCGCCGATGGACTTGTGAAAAAAGATGGGTACTTCGATGCTGGCGTAAGGCCGGGAGAAATCCAGGGTCTTGGAGCGCGCAGCGGTTTGGAAGATGGTGTCGATGACGTCGGCCCGGCCGGTCTGCAGGTTCTGCAGCGCCTTGTCCCATTCGGTGGCCTGGAGCTTCACGGGAATGCCGGTCTTTTGCGACCACAGCGTCCAGGTATCCTTCAGTATCCCCTGGAGACGGCCGTCCTGGTCGCGAAAGCTGTAGGGCGGATAGTTGTCATCCAGCGCCACCGTGATCGAACTGGGCTGCTCCGGCGGCGGCACGGCCGTGGCCCGGGCGGATTGGCCGACGGCAAGGGCCAGGGAGAAAATGCCCAACCAGCGCAGCAGTGCGGCAGACGGAAAGGCGAACCCCGGGCGCCTCATCGCCCGGAGCGCGGCGTCGGCGGACGACCGCAAGCGGCGACCGCCGCATTGTTCAGGGCGGCTCGTGACATCTGTCGTAAGATATACTTTTTGGCTGCCCGATGGCAAGCGCTCATCGCCTTTGTCGCTGTTCGTGCTGTCTTGGTGGCGAATGGGCTTCACGCTGCCCGATCACTAGACTCCGCGTTCCTTGCGCTCGCGCTCTATCTGGATGATGTAGCGCTGTATCAGCTTCATCATCGCCCCGGGCAACTTGATGAACTCGCAGCCGGAGCGCTGCAGGATCTTGCCATTGGCAGCGGTGATGTCGTAGATGTTGCGTACGCGCATGTCGAAGCTGACCATGCCGACGTTGGGTAGATCGATGCTGGCGCCAAAGAATTGCGCGTCCAGCGCCAGGGTGACAGCGCCGGGAGGCACCACCAGACAGACGCCGCCGCAGCTGATATTGAACACCACCGCCGACACCGTCTTGATCGAGCCATCCTCCTGCGGTAGCGGGATGCTGGCCCGCAGCGGGTTGGCCAGCGGCGTCGTCAAGCGATAATATTCGCGCCGCTGCAGACGGAACAAGGCCGCCGGGACGTCGCTCTGGAAGGCGTCGCGGCCCTGGTATTTGACCGGCCTGACGCCGTTCAGCATGAACTGGATCTTGATCCGCGCCTTGCTCGATATGCTGTTGATCTTGTCTGCCCGCAGCAACTTGCGGTTCATCTCCATGTTGCTGCCATAGTCGAAGATCATGGTCTTGCCGTCGGGCGAGATCTCGAGCAACGAGGTCAGGAGAAAGTCATTACCGTGATTGAAATAGAAGGTGATGAGCGAACCGGCCTCGCGCATGCCGCGCAGGATCATGAGCGCCTCGGTGGCTGAGGTCTGCTCGTACTCGCTGTATTCGTCGTCGGCATCGGGCGTCTGCTTCCCGGCCTGCATGGGCTGGCGGGCCTGATCGTCGCTTGAAGCGGCAGCAGCGGATCGCGCCGTGCGGCCAGATACCGCATCCTGCTGCTCGTGCACCGCGGCTCGCGCCTGGGTGAGCACAGCCTCGATAAATTGTTCCATCGAAGGCATCTCGAACCAGGAACCGCTCGAGGTGACGATCTTCTCGAAACTCCGCCGACTGCTCTCGCCCGCTATCCAGTCGCGATAGCTTCTGAGGCTGCCGGCAAAGCTCGTGAGCAGTTTCTGCGCGGTCAATTTGCGCTCGCGTTCGAGCGCCACCAAGTCGCGATAATTTCTAAGACTGCCGACCAGGGTGGTGAACAGTTTCTGCGCGGTCAACTCGGTCTTGGTCTTGTAGTCGTTGATCTCGTGGGAGACGATGACGTCCTGCGCCGGCGCCAATCCCGCCTGACCGGTGCGCAGGACGATCCTGACCAGCTTGTTGCCCAGTTCGGTCCGGATCCTGTTCGCGAGGATCAGACCGGCGTCGTCAGATTCCATCACCACGTCGAGAAGAATCACGGCGATATCGGGATTGTCGGCCATGATCCGGAAGGCTTCTGCCCCCGTATAGGCGTGGAAGAAGCGCAGGGACTTGGCTTCGAACGAGAAATTCCTCAGCGCCAATGCGGTGACGTCATGGACCTCCTTCTCGTCATCGACGATGAGGACATACCAGTGGCCGTCGTCATTGGCCGCCTCTTTCTCGTCCGGCGCGAATACCAAGTCGCCCGCTGCGACCTCATCACGCTTGAGCCCGTTATTCATGCTCATTGGTTCCTTGCAAGGCGGTCTCGCAACCACGACCGATGGTCCGCCCGAGTCTCCGATTTGCACGAGCCGGGCGGCACAGACGACGATATAGATTAATCCTAAAAAAATCGAGGTGCAACAAAGGGGGCTGGCGGCTCGGGGGGGGCGGCCCCGCCGGGCGAGCGCGAGTCCAACTGGGGTTCCGCCAGCGGCCACTGGATGGCGAAGGTGGTGCCCTGGCCCGGCTGGCTGCGGCAGCCGATGCTGCCCTTCAAGGTCTGCGTGATCAGGTTATACACGGTGTGCAAGCCCAGGCCGCTGCCGCCGACGCCGCGCTTGGTGGTGAAGAAGGGGTCGAAGATCTTGGCCAGAACGTCCGGGCTCATCCCCTTGCCGTCGTCGCTGAACTCCAGTTCCAGCCGGTCGTCGGGTTTCCTCACCACGATGCGGATCGCCCCTCCCGGCCGCTCGTCATGGGCGTGGGTGAGCGAATTCATGACCAGGTTGGTGATGATTTGCGAGAACATCCCGGGGTAACTGTCGATCTCGATTTCCTCCGCGCAGTCGATGGCGTAGCTGACCCCCGTTTTCTTCAACGCCGGCCTCAGGCTGGTCAGGATATCCTCCAGGTAAGCCCTCACCTTGAACCGCCGCCGGCTCTCGCTCGACTGGTCCACGGCGACCTGCTTGAAACTGTTGATCAGCTCTGCGGCGCGCCCCAGGTTGTTGAGTATCATTCGGCTGGACTGCTCCGCCACCGCTACGTACTGTTCCAGATCGGTCTTCTTCATCTGCCCCTGGCGGTACAGCGCGGCCAGCCGCCGCGTCTCGTCCTCGAGGGTGGAGGCCGCGGTCACGCCGACGCCCACCGGCGTATTGATCTCGTGGGCAACCCCGGCCACCAAGCCGCCCAGCGCGGCCATCTTTTCCGACTGGACCAGATGCTTTTGGGCCTGCTGCAAGCTCTCCAAGGTCAGCTTGAGTTCTTCGTTCGAACGACTGAGGTCTTGCGTGCGCAGGCCAAGCTGTATCTCCGCCCGCTTGCGTTCGGTGATGTCCTGAAACGAGCCGTAAAGCCGGTAGCGCTCTGCGCCGGTCGCCGGTCGCAACAGCTTCGAGATGGCGCGCATGTAGCGGACCGACCCATCGGTATGCCTCACCAGCAATTCGCATTCCTCGGGCTGCCCGGGCACCAGTGCCGCAACGTACTGGCCGAAAGGCATTTCATCGTCGGCGACGGAACAGCGCCAGAGGTCCTCCGCCTGCAGTCGATCGGCGTCCAGCCCGAACAGCTGCTCGCACGAGCCCGCCAACCAATCGATGCTGAAAGCGCCCTCTTGCTCCCGGGAGCAGGAATAAATGAGGTCGGAACTCATGGCTGAAACGATGCGGTAGCGCGCCTCGCTCTCCGCCAGATTCACCGCGAGCCGCTCCTTCTCCAGCCCCAGCCGTAGCGCGGCGTCGATCGTCTGATGCAGGAAACGCGCGCTGGCAAGCATGGCGACCAGGAATACGACGGTCATGAATCCGAATGCCCAGTGGAGCGGCGAATCCGCCTGCAGCAATATGCGGGCCGACGTCGGCAGGCAAACCAGCAGCGCGAAGGTCCTGAAGGCCGCCGGCACCGGCCCCAGGATCGGGACGGCCCCCGCCACCATTCCGCCGAGCACCAATCCGGTAAACAGCAGCGCTCGATCCGGCGCGTTCCACAATAACAATGCGCTTCCGGCCCCCCAAGCGACAGCAAGCAGCGCCGTGGCAACGAGATAGCGCTGCCGCCACATCGGCGCTGCGGCGGCGTCTCGCTCCCGCGCCCGGAAACGCCGGGCCAGTTCGTAGCGGCCGACCGCGGTGGCAACGACGACGCACCACCAGACGAAGGTGGCGCCGGCCGCGGTATGAAGCGTGGCATCGACATAGGCGAGCAGGGAGGCAATCGCGATGGTGACCGCCAGCGCAACCCCCGCATTGCGGTAGAGCAGCGCGGTTTTTTGGCGTTGCGCTTCTGCTTCGATGTCCGGCGCGGCCTCGGCCGGTCTGACATCACCCATCTCGTTGTCGGCACCCATCGTCATCAGTGCAACTCCCGGGAGGCTTCGGTCGGTTTGTGGTGGTGCCCGGGCATCTTAGCCGTTTTGCATTCGGGGAAGAAGGCTCTCGGACCGGCGGGCGCTTCTCGGCCGGGCCCGTTTCTGCTGCTCGGCGTCTTCCTGGATGGCGGCCGATGAGCAGGGGTTCGTGGGGCCTCGGCTCCCGATCAAGCGGCGATTCGTACCGTTTCGCAGCACTCATCGCCGTCGGCGGATGCGATAATAGGCCGGACCAAGAAGCCAAAGGCCGCCCCGCCGATGAAAAAACTGCTGACGGTTTGTCTCGCAATCGCTGCAGCCCTGCCCGCGTGGGCGGCGAGCCCCAGAAAACCCCCGGCTTTTGTCGCGGACCTGTCGCCGCAAACGATCAGGCACGGAGCGCTCTGTCCGCTGCCGAGCAAGGGGCCTTGCGTCATCAAGAAGCCTGTCGGCATGCGCTACCGCTTGCTGACCGCCGGGGTCGACCTGGAGGACAAGGGCGACTACTGGATCGCCGATTTCAGCCAGTCCAAGGGGCCGGCGACGGGCAGTGTCATGCTGCGGGTGGTCGGCGAGAACGGCGATCAGTACGACATCGAAGTGCGTTTTCCCCGGCCGCCGGTGATCAAGGCCAAGCCGGTCGCGAAGCCGCCTGCCGCGGTGAAGGTACCGGCCCCGGCCCCGGCGTCCTGAGGCGCGCCGGAACCTCGGACGAGAAAAAGGCTTGCGCAGAGCCATCCTGGGCCTGTACAATTCGTCTTGTGCGTCGCAGCATTCCGCGACACACGAGCCGCATCGCAAACCGCAAGCAGTATCGATAAAGCCTCCTGCCTCCTGGTGTTACCCGATCGTTTCGGACACCGATCCGGCACAAAGCTTTTGTGCCGAAATCTCTTGGATTCCCTCTTAGCTATTTCGTTGGTTGGCGTTGCATTTCCGCCTCTGCGCACCGGCGAATCCGCCGTGGCCGGGCTGAC
>JAJZPJ010000125.1:3584-7645 GCA_021811225.1 Pseudomonadota bacterium | reverse complement strand
CCGAACTGGAATCCACCTCGCGCAGGAAGCGCAGCGCGCGGCTGTAGTTCTCGGTGACGATGGCGTCGGTATGCTGCGAGCCGTAGCGCGCGATGTGGTCGATCGCGGCGTCGAGGTCGTCGACCACCTTCACCGAGAGGATGGGACCGAGATACTCGGTGCCCCAGTCCTCCTCGCTGGCGGGCTTCATCTGCGGCACCAGCTCAATGGAACGTTCGCAGCCGCGCAGCTCGATGCCCTTGTCGAGATAGATCCTGGCGAGCGGCGGCAGCACGGTTGCCGCGATGGCGCGATCGACCAGCAGCGTCTCCATGGTGTTGCAGGTGCCCAGCCGCTGCGTCTTGGCGTTGTCGGCGATCCTGACGGCCTTGTCGAGGTCGGCGTCGGCGTCGATATAGACGTGGCAGATGCCGTCCAGGTGCTTGATCACCGGCACCCGCGCCTCCTGGGCGATGCGCTCGATCAGGCCGCGGCCGCCGCGCGGCACGATGACATCGACGTACTGCGGCATGGCGACCAGGTGGCCGACGGCGGCGCGGTCGGTGGTCTCCAGCACCTGCACCGCGGCCTCGGGCAGGCCGGCAGCGATCAGGCCCTCGCGCACGCAGGCGGCGATCGCCTGGTTGGAGGCCAGGGCTTCCTTGCCGCCGCGCAGGATCGCGGCGTTGCCGGACTTCAGGCACAGCGCCGCGGCGTCGGCGGTGACGTTGGGCCGCGCCTCGTAGATGATGCCGACCACGCCCAGCGGCACGCGCATCCTGCCGACCTGGATGCCCGAGGGCCGCAGCTTGAGATCGGTGATCTCGCCCACCGGATCGGGCAGTGCCGCCACCTGTTCCAGCCCCTGCGCCATGGTCTCCACACCCTTGGCGGTGAGCGTCAGGCGGTCGATCATCGCCGGCTCGAGGCCGTCGGCCCGGGCCTGATCGACGTCCTGCCGGTTGGCGGCGAGCAGCTCGTCGCGGCTGGCGCGGATCTGCGCCGCCATGGCGTGGAGCGCGGCGTTCTTGGCCGCGGTCGAGGCCACCGCGACCTGGCGCGAGGCGCTCCTGGCGGCGCGGCCGAGGTGTTCGATCTGTTCTTTCAGGCTCATCATGTCTGCCCCATGCGCTTGGTTTGGGTGAGCCTCAGGGCGAGCTGCAGGAACTCGTCCCACAGGTCGCCGCGGCCCAGGCCCTTGATCATGCGATCGATGCGCGCCGCTTGCAAGAGCGCGGCGCGCAGCAGCGGCGTCGTGCACCGGCGCACCGCGTCGCGATACGGACCCTGGCGCGCGCCGAAGATGCGCAGGCCGGCGCAGGCGGCGTCGAAGCTGGCGCCCTGGTCGAGCGCGGAACGCAGCTGCGCCAGGGTGCGCGTCTCCTGCGCCAGCGCCCAGAGGATCAGCGGCGCCGCGGTGTCCTCGGCGCGCAGCCCTTCCAGCAGCCGGGCCGCGCGCGGCCCGTCGCCGGCGACGAGCGCGGCGCGCAGCTTGTCCACGTCGAAGCGGGCGACGTCCAACACCGCCTCCTGCACCTGTTCCAGCGTCAGTTCGCCTTCGGGGTGGAGCAGCGCCAGCTTCTGGATTTCCTGGTGGGCGGCGAGCAGGTTGCCCTCGACGTGGCCGGCGATGAATTCCAGCGCCGGCGCCGATGCCGTCTGGTTCTGGCGCGCCAGGCGTTCTCCGATCCAGTCGGGCAGCCGGGCGAGCGGCGGCGCGTTCAGTTCCATGACGGTGCCGGCCTTGGACAGGGCGACGAACCAGGCCGCCTTCTTCGCCTGCCAGTCGAGCTGCGGCAGGGTGATCAGGGTGAGCACGCCCTGGAGCGGCCGCTGCGCGTGGCGGGTGAGCGCCTCGCCGCCTTCGCGCCCGGGTTTGCCGGTGGGAATGCGCAGATCGATCAGCTTGTTGCCGCCGAACAGCGACAGGTTGCCGCCCGCCGCGGCGAGCTGCTCCCAGCGGAATCCCGGTCCCGCCACCAGCACCTCGCGCTCGTCGAAACCCTGGGCGCGCGCCGCGGCGCGGATCGCGTCGGCCGCTTCGAGCACCAGCAGCGGCTCGTCGCCGTGCAGCAGGTAGAGCGGGGAGAGAGGCAGATGCGGCGAGAAGGTCTGCGCGGCGGCCATGCCGGCCTCTCAGGCGGGCGCCTTGGCGGCGGCCAGACGGCGCAGCACCTGCTGCACCAGATCGTTCTGGATGTCGCGCCAGAGCAGCGTCTCCTCGGACTCCTTGGAGAGCACCAGATCGTTGTTGAAGGTGAGGTCGCGGGTGAGGACGATGTGGCTGGGCGGCAGCCAGTTGCGGCCCTTGACGTCGATCAGGCGGAAGCTGAAGTTGCGCACCAGCTGGTAGGACTGGGCCTGGCCGGCGGAGGAGATGCTGAGGATGTTCTTGACCTGGGTGTCGCCGGTCACCAGGAAGGTCGCCTGGGCATCCTTCTGCGCATCGACCAGGCGGACGTTGCTGCTCGCGGCGATCGAGCGTGCCAGCAGGGCGCGCAGCTCCGCGGTCCGGGGCAGGTCGATGTAGAGGGTCTGGAAGGGCAGCGTGTAGGCTCCGCGCAAGTGGAAGCCGCAAGCAGCGAGCAGGAGCAAGGAGAGCAGGGCGATCGTGCGGCGCAAGGGGCTCTCCTCAGACGACGACATTGACCAGGCGGCCGGGGACCACGACGATCTTCTTGGCCGGTCGGCCTTCCAGGAATTTCTGTGCGGCTGCGGAGGCCAGCGCCGCCCGCTCGATCTCTTCCTTCGCGGCGGCGGCGGGCAGGCGCAGGCTGCCGCGGTGCTTGCCGTTGATCTGCAGCACCAGTTCGATCTCGTCCTGCACCAGCGCGGCTTCGAGCGGCTCGGGCCAGGGCGCCGCCAGGATGTCCTCGCCGTAGCCCAGTTCGCGCCACAGCGCGTGGCAGATGTGCGGGGTGATCGGGGAGAGCAGGCGCAGCAGAATCGACAGGCCCTCGGCGATGACCGCGGCTTCCTGGCGCGGCGCGCGCTCCAGCGCGTTCAGCATCTTCATCGTGGCCGAGGCGACGGTGTTGAACTGGTGCTTGCCGATGTCGTAGTTGGCCTGCTTGAGATTGACGTGGATCTCGCGGCGCACCCCGGCCGCAGCAGCCGTCGGTTTTTCCGGCAGCGAGCCGGCGGCGCGGACGGCATCCCTGGCGGCGTGGCAGAAGGCCCACAGCCGCTTCAGGAAACGGAACGAACCCTCGACGCCGGAATCCGACCACTCCAGGGTCTGCTCCGGCGGTGCGGCGAACATCATGAAGAAGCGCGCGGTGTCGGCGCCGTACTGATCGACCAGGGCCTGCGGGTCGACGCCGTTGTTCTTCGACTTCGACATCGTGCCGATGCCGCCCGACTCGACCGGCAGGCCGTCGCTCTTCAAGACCGCGCCGCTGCGGTTGCCCTTGTCGTCCACCTGCAGCTCGACCTCGGCCGGGTTGTAATAGACGATGCGGCCGCCGCCGGCGCCCAGCGGCTTCCTGAAGAAGATCTCGTTCAACACCATGCCCTGGGTCAGCAGCCTGGCGAAGGGCTCGCCGTAGCCGACCAGTCCCAGGTCGCGCATCACCTTGCTCCAGAAGCGCGAGTAGAGCAGGTGCAGGATGGCGTGCTCGATGCCGCCGATGTACTGGTCGACCGGCATCCAATAGTCGCAGCGCGGATCGACCATCGCCTTCCCGTTGTCGGCGCAGCAGTAGCGGGCGTAATACCAGGACGAATCGACGAAGGTGTCCATGGTGTCGGTCTCGCGCCGGGCGGCCTGACCGCACTTCGGGCAGGTACAAGCGACGAAGTCGGCGCGCTTGGCGAGCGGGTTGCCCGAGCCGTCCGGGACGCAATCCTCGGGCAGGACCACCGGGAGTTGTTCGTCGGGCACCGGCACGACGCCGCAGGACGGGCAATGGATCAGCGGGATCGGGCAGCCCCAGTAGCGCTGGCGCGAGATGCCCCAGTCGCGCAGGCGGTAGGTCACCTGCAGGTCGCCCAGATCCCTGGCCTTGAGGTCGGCGGCGATGGCCGCCACCGCCGCTTCGAAACCCAGGCCGTCGTACTTGCCTGAATTGACGCAGACGCCG
>JAJZPJ010000125.1:0-3484 GCA_021811225.1 Pseudomonadota bacterium | reverse complement strand
GAAGTCGCGCTCGTCGTGCGCCGGCACCGCCATCACCGCGCCTTCGCCGTAGGCCATCAGCACGTAGTTGCCGACCCAGACCTCGAGCTGCTCGCCGGTGAGCGGATGGGCGACGAAGATGCCGGTGGGCATGCCCCTCTTTTCCATGGTCGCGAGATCGGCTTCCATCACCGAGCCCTGCTTGCATTCCGCGACGAAGGCGGCGAGCTCGGGATTGTTCTGCGCGGCGTGCGCGGCCAGCGGATGCTCGGCGGCGACGGCGCAGAAGGTCACGCCCATCAGGGTGTCGATTCGCGTGGTGAATACCCAGAGCTTGTGCGACACGCCGTCAAGCTCGTAGGGGAAGGCGAAGCGCACGCCGTGGGACTTGCCGATCCAGTTGGCCTGCATCGTCTTGACCCGCTCGGGCCAGCCCGGCAGCGTCTCGAGCGAGGCCAGCAGTTCGTCGGCGTATTGCGTGATCGCCAGGTAGTACATCGGCATCTCGCGCTTTTCCACCAGGGCGCCGGTGCGCCAGCCGCGGCCGTCGATCACCTGCTCGTTGGCGAGCACCGTCTGGTCCACCGGGTCCCAGTTCACCGTGCCGGTCTTCTTGTAGGCGATGCCTTTTTCCAGCATGCGCAGGAACAGCCACTGGTTCCACTTGTAGTACTCGGGCGAGCAGGTGGCCAGTTCGCGCTCCCAGTCGAGGGCGAAGCCCAGCGCGCGCAACTGCTTCTTCATGTAGGCGATGTTGTCGTAGGTCCACTTCGCCGGCGGCACGCCGTTGGCCATCGCCGCATTCTCGGCGGGCAGGCCGAAAGCGTCCCAGCCCATCGGCTGGAGCACGTTGAATCCGCGCATCTTGTGGAAACGGGAGAGCACGTCGCCGATGGTATAGTTGCGCACGTGGCCCATGTGCAGCTTGCCCGAGGGATAGGGCAGCATCGACAGGCAGTAGTATTTCGGTAGCGACGAATTCTCGACGGCGCGAAAGGCCGCGGTCTTCTCCCAATGCGCCTGGGCTGCCTGCTCTATCTCGTTCGGGTGGTATTTTTCCTGCATGGACTGGGCGCTCTGATGGGCTTTGCAAAGAGACGGATTATACCCGGCGCCGCCAGCGGCGCCGGCCGGGATAGCGGAGGCGGGCATGGGCAAATTCGGGCGGGCCGGCAAACTGGGGTGGCTTCTGGCCCTGCTGTCGTGTTGCTGCGCCCAGGCCTTCGCCGTGCCCCAGGCCGTGGTCGAAACGGTGCAGATGCCCGCCTGGCTGGAGCGGGCCGGTGGTAGCCAGCCGCTCGCCGTCGGCATGGCGATCGAGAACGGCGACCGCATCCGCACCGGCGCCGATGCCCGCGTCTATCTGAAGCTGGCCGAGGGCAGCACCGTCAAGCTGGGCGAGCACGCGCTGCTGGGCATCTACAGCCGCAGCCTGCATCCGGCGCGCGACTTCAGGGGCGCGCTCGATATCGTCAAGGGCGCGTTCCGCTTCACCACCGACGCGCTCCACCGGTTGCGCGCCCGCCGCGACGTCGAGGTCCGCGTGGGCACCGCCACGGTGGGCATCCGCGGCACCGACGTCTGGGGAAAGTCGGCAGCCGATCGCGACCTCGTGGTGCTGATCGAAGGCAGGATAACGGTGCAGCACGCCGGGCAGACGCTGACGATGGCGCAACCGATGAGCCTGTTCGAGGCGCCCAGGAATGCGGCGCCGCCGCCGGTGGCGCCGGTCGATCCCGGGCAGTTCAGGGTCTGGGCGCGGGAGACGGAAATCCTGCCCGGCGACGGCGCGGCGAAGCGCGGCGGCAGGTGGCGGGTGCGGCTCGTCCGGGCCGCGAGCGAGGGACGGGCGCTGAGTGTTTATGACCGGGTGCGCGCCGCCGGCTACGCCGCGCAGATCCGCCCGCACGCCGCCGGGCCTGGTCGGTGGACCTACGAGGTTCTGCTTGCCCGGTTGGCGAGCGAGGAAGACGCCGCCGTGGTGGCGCGCAGAATCGGCGTGGAACTGGGCGTCGCCGCGGTGCCGAGCCGATGACAGCGGTCAGTCATGCCGCTGTTGATGGGCAGGCCGGGCGATCTATGAGCAGGCGCGAGCCCAGTTGCGCGCGCTGTTCGCCGCGATCGCCACCAGCTTCTCCTGCAAGGCCAGCCCTTGCAGCCATTGACTGGCCGGCAGCCTGACCAGGGGGCCGAGGCCGAAAGGCGCGGACTGTCTCGACCGCGATTCGGCGGCCAGGTTTTCCTGCAGGCACCCGACCGCCGTCTCCCAGTAGCCCGGGGAACCGGGTTCATGGATCGCGGCGGCGTGATGCCTGGCCTCTGCCCACAGTTCGACGGCGCGCTCGAACGGCACGCCGGCCCGCTTGGCCAGCCAGGGCAGGACCTTGGGGGTGTCCGGATGCTTCCGTTGTTTCTTCATGAGTTTCTCCTTCCGGAGCGGCCCGGTCGGGACCGCACGATTCGGCACCGCCCGTTCGTGGCGGGAGGGCCGATGCTGCAATGCAACAATTGTATACCTTCCCGGCACGCTGCGCCAAATCCCGGCCCGTCCTGAACTGCCCCGGGCCCGGAAGAGGCCGCCTGTATAATCGGCGCAAATGCACAATCTCCTTCACGGGCTCAATCCCGAGCAGCTGGCCGCCGTCACCCTGCCGCCGCAGCACGCCCTGATCCTGGCCGGCGCCGGCAGCGGCAAGACCCGCGTCCTGACCACGCGCATCGCCTGGCTGATCCAGACCAACCAGGCCGGGCCGCACAGCATCCTGGCGGTGACCTTCACCAACAAGGCGGCCAAGGAGATGCTGACCCGGCTCGCCGCGATGCTGCCGATCAACCTGCGCGGCATGTGGATCGGCACCTTCCACGGCCTGTGCAACCGCCTGCTGCGCGCCCATCACCAGGAGGCCGGGCTGCCGCAACTGTTTCAGATCCTCGACCAGGCCGACCAGCTCTCCGCGATCAAGCGCTTGCTGAAGACGCTCGACGTCGATGACGAGAAGTTCCCGCCGCGCGAGCTGCAGCACTTCATCAACGCCCAGAAGGAGCAGGGCCTGCGCGCGTCCCAGGTCGAGGCCTGGGACGATTACACCCGGCGGCGGGTGGAGATCTACGAGGCCTACGAGCGCCAGTGCCAGCGCGAGGGCGTGGTCGATTTCGCCGAACTCTTGCTGCGCTGCTTCGAGCTGCTGTCGAGGAACGAGATCCTGCGCCGGCACTACCAGCAGCGCTTCCGCCACATCCTGGTCGACGAGTTCCAGGACACCAACGCGCTCCAGTACCGCTGGCTGAAGCTCCTGGCCGGCGGCGGTGCCACAGCCCCTTCCGCGGGGCGAGACGGGGAATTCGGCGAGCACCGCTCGGCGCCCGTCGAGCGACGCAGCGAAGCGGAGGCTATGGGGGAACGCTGCTCCATGTTCGCGGTGGGCGACGACGACCAGTCGATCTACGGCTTCCGCGGCGCCGAGGTCGGCAACATGCGCGACTTCGAGCGCGAGGTCCAGGTCGC
>JAJZPJ010000124.1 GCA_021811225.1 Pseudomonadota bacterium | reverse complement strand
CCTTTCTGCGTCATGGTAGCACTTGCTCACTCCGCCCAATTTTCCAGTTTCAGGCCGGCGATCCTGGAAAATTCGCGCGTGTTATTGGTGACCAGCACCGCGTTCATACTGAGCGCCTGTGCGGCAATCATGGTGTCCAAAGCGCCGATCGGCTGGCCACGGCGTTCGAGGTCGGCACGCAGTTCGCCATAAGCCCAAACGGCCGGCGGGTCGAAGGGTATAAGTTCCAAAGGCGCAAGAAACATTTCCAGCGCTTTGCGATTCCGCTCTGACCCGCTCTTGGCAACACCGTAAGCGAGTTCAGCCGCAACCACAGTGGAAAGCCCGATGTCGCCGAGGTGAAAGCGATGGAAGCGCGCCAACACTTCCGGAGGTTTGGCGTTGATGATGTAAATGCAGATATTGGTGTCGAGCAGAATCATGCCGCAATCTCAGCCCGGACCTGCTGCGCCGGCTGGTCACGCGCCATAACAAAACCAGGCTCGAAGGATGAAAGCGCTGCTTCCAACGTCGCCCACGGGTCATCGAGCGGAAGCAACAGAACGCCATTGCCGAAATGCCTCACGCCAACCTCGGTTCCGGTAAAACGAAACTCCTTGGGCAAGCGAACCGCCTGGCTGCGGCCGGATTGAAATAGACGGGCGGTATCCAATTCAAACTCCAGAGACAACGATATCTATCAATGATAACTACCGCTAATGGGAAGTGCAAGGCTATTGTTGGCCGTAAGTTGCGAACTTCTCCAGCACCCGTTCCATCTCGTCGTCGGGAAGCAGGCGCGGCTCGCCTAACTGCAGCACCCGCCAGTACTGCTCGCAGAGCGCCTCCAGCTCGACCGCCAGCGACAATGCCTGTTTCAGGTCGCGGCCCACGACGAGCATGCCGTGGTGCGCGAGCAGGCAGGCCGAGCGGCCCGCCAGCGCTTTGAGTGCCTGGTCGGACAATTCCTGACTGCCGAAGGTGGCGTAAGCGGCGCAGCGCACCTCGGCCCCGCCGAAGCGGGCGATCATGTAGTGGAAGGGCGGGATGGCGAGTTCCATGCAGGCCAGGGCCGTGGCGAAGGGCGAGTGGGCATGGACGACCGCGCCGGCTTCCGGCCTGGCGGCATAGATGTCGCGGTGGAAGCGCCATTCGGAGGAGGGTTTGCGCGCCCCCGAAAAGCCGCCGTCGAGGGTCATCGTGACGATGTCGGCGGCCGAGATCTCGTCGTAGGAAAGGCCGGTCGGCGTGATCAGAAAGCCGCACTCGCAGCGGGCGCTGACGTTGCCGGCGCTGCCGCGATTGATCCCGGCGGCGTTCATGCCCCGGGCGGTGGCGAGCACCCGCTCGCGCGGACCGTCCGGCGCTTCGTCGCTCACGCCAATTCGCGCAGCGCTTCCGGCGGGAAGATGCCGCGCTCGGTGACGATGCCAGTGATGAGGCCCGCGGGAGTCACGTCGAAGGCCGGGTTGGCGACCGGCACGTCGGGCGCCGCGCCGAGTTCCCGTCCGTCGCGCTCCTCGATCGGAATGTCCCCGCCGTGCGGACAGGCATGGTCGATGGTGGACAAGGGCGCGGCGACATAGAAGGGGATGCCGTGCGCGCGGGCGGCGAGCGCCTTGAGATAGGTGCCGATCTTGTTGGCGGTGTCGCCGTTGGCGGCGATGCGGTCGGCCCCGACCACGACGATATCGACCTCGCCGCGCATCATCAGGAGGCCGGCGGCGTTGTCCGCGATCAGCGTGTGCGGCACGCCGGCCTGGGCCAGTTCCCAAACGGTGAGCAGGCCCTGGTTGCGCGGACGCGTCTCGGAGACCCAGACATGCACGGCCAGACCCGCGTCATGCGCGGCATAGACGGGGGCGAGCGCCGTACCGTGGCGGACCGTGGCCAAGCAGCCGGCGTTGCAGTGGGTCATCAGCCGGACCGGAGCCTTCCGCCCCGAGGCCGCGATTTCAGCGAGCAGGTCCATGCCGTGGCGGCCGATCGCGGCGTTGGCGGCGGCATCCTCCTCTGCGATCGCGCGCGCCTCGCGCCAGGCGGCCTCCGCCCGCGCAGCGGACGCCAGAGGCGCCAGCAGCCGGCGCAGCCGTGCCAGCGCCCAGTTGAGATTGACGGCGGTGGGCCGCGTCGCCGCCAGCGTTGCGATCGCCTCGTCCAGTGCCGCATCGCCGGCATCCTGGCGCAGCGCCAGGGCGAGGCCGTAGGCGGCACAGGCGCCGATCAGCGGCGCGCCGCGCACCTGCATGGCGCGGATGGCGTGGGCGGCCTCGGCCAGCGTGCTCAGCCGGCGCTGCACGATCTCCCGCGGCAGCAGCGTCTGGTCGAGGATGAGGACGGCGTCGCCGTCCTCGGTCAGGGTGGTCAGCATGAGGACTCGTCAGCCAATGCTGTCGGCATGAATGCCGACCTGCTAGCTCAATTTCCCGTGACAGTGCTTGTACTTCTTGCCCGAGCCGCAGGGGCAGGGATCGTTGCGCCCGACCTTCTCGGTATGGCGCTGGATCGGCTGCGCCGGTTTGTCCTCTGCGCCGCCGAGCGCTTCGTCGTAGCCGGCGTGCAGATACTGGACGTTGGTCAGCGCCGGCGGGGTCTCGGCCTCCTCGATGGCCTCCTCGATCGCCTCTTCCGAGCGGATCTCGACGGTCATCAGGAGTTTGGTCACCTCCTGGCGCACCGACTGCAGCAGGCTCTCGAACAGATCGAAGGCCTCGCGCTTGTATTCCTGCTTCGGATCCTTCTGCGCATAGCCGCGCAGGTGGATGCCCTGACGCAAGTGGTCGAGCGCCGCCAGGTGCTCGCGCCAGTGGGAATCCAGGCTCTGCAGCATGACGCTGCGCTCGAAGCCGTGCCAGGCCTCGGCATCGACCTGGTCGACCTTGGCGGCGTAGGCGGCATCCGCAGCGTCGAGAATGCGCCGCAGCAGTTCCTCTTCGGCCAGATCCGGTTCCTTGGTGATCCATTCATTGACCGGCAGCTGCAACTGGAAATCGGCGGCCAGCGCGAGTTCCAGGGCCGGGATCTCCCATTGCTCCTCGACGCTGCCGGCGGGCACGTGGGCGAGGACGGTGTCGTGGATCACGCCCTGGCGCATCGCGGTGACGGTCTCCGAGATGTCCTCGGTCGCCAGAAGGTCGTTCCGCTGCTGGTAGATCACCTTGCGCTGATCGTTGGCGACGTCGTCGTATTCCAGCAATTGCTTGCGGATGTCGAAGTTGCGCTGCTCGACCTTGCGCTGGGCCGATTCCAGCGAACGGGTCACCAGCGGATGCTCGATCGCCTCGCCTTCGGGCATCTTCAGACGCACCATGATGCTGTTCAAGCGGTCGCCGGCGAAGATCTTCAGCAACGGATCGTCCAGCGCCAGGTAGAAGCGCGACGAGCCCGGGTCGCCCTGACGGCCGGAGCGGCCGCGCAGCTGGTTGTCGATGCGCCGCGATTCGTGGCGCTCGGAACCGATGATGTGCAGGCCGCCGGCCGCGAGCACCGCCTGGTGGCGCTGCTCCCACTCGGCGCGCAGGGACTTGATGCGCTCTTCCTTCTGTTCCGGGCTCAAGGACGGGTCGTTCTTGATCGCTTCGGTCGGTTTCTCGACGTTGCCGCCCAGAACGATGTCGGTGCCGCGGCCGGCCATGTTGGTGGCGATGGTGACCACGCCGGGGCGGCCGGCCTGGACCACGATCTCGGCCTCCCTGGCGTGCTGCTTGGCGTTCAACACCTGGTGCGGCAGCTTCTCCTTGTCCAGCAAGCCGGAGAGCAGTTCGGAGTTCTCGATCGAGGTGGTGCCGACCAGCACCGGCTGGCCGCGGCTGTGGCAATCCTTGATGTCGTTGATGATGGCCTGGTACTTCTCCGCCGCGGTGCGGTAGATCTGATCCATCCGGTCTTCACGGATCATCGGCCGGTGGGTCGGAATGACCACCGTCTCCAGGTTGTAGATCTGGTGGAACTCGTAGGCCTCGGTGTCGGCGGTGCCGGTCATGCCCGAGAGCTTGGCGTACATGCGGAAGAAGTTCTGGAAGGTGATCGAGGCCAGGGTCTGGTTCTCGTTCTGGATCGCCACCTTTTCCTTGGCCTCCACCGCCTGGTGCAGGCCGTCGGACCAGCGCCGTCCGGACATCAGGCGGCCGGTGAATTCGTCGACGATGACCACCTCGCCGTCCTGCACCACGTACTGCTGGTCGCGGAAGTAGAGGTTGTGCGCGCGCAGCGCCGCGTACAGGTGATGCACCAGCATGATGTTGGCCGGTTCGTACAGGCTGCCGTCTTCGGGCAGCAGACCCAGTCGGGTCAGGATTTCCTCGGCGTGCTGGTGCCCCTCCTCGGTGAGCAGCACCTGATGGGACTTGAGATCGACGGTGTAGTCGCCGGTGTCGGGGTCGCCCTGTTGCTTGCCCGCTTCGCCGCGCGTGAGCAGGGGCGCCACGGCGTCGAGCTTGACGTAGAGGTCGGTGTGATCCTCGGCCTGGCCGGAGATGATCAGCGGCGTCCGCGCCTCGTCGATCAGGATCGAGTCGACCTCGTCCACGATGGCGAAATTGAGCCCGCGCTGGACGCGCTCGGCCTGCGTATAGACCATGTTGTCGCGCAGGTAGTCGAAGCCGTATTCGTTGTTGGTGCCGTAGGTGATGTCCGCGGCGTAGGCGGCCTGCTTCTCGTCGTGCTCCATCTGCGACAGGTTGATGCCCACCGTCAGGCCGAGGAAACCGTACAGGCGGCTCATCCATTCCGCGTCGCGACGGGCGAGGTAGTCATTGACCGTGACCACGTGCACGCCCTTGCCGGGCAAGGCGTTGAGATAGGCGGGCAGGGTCGCCGCCAGGGTCTTGCCTTCGCCGGTGCGCATTTCGGCGATCTTGCCGGCGTGGAGCACCATGCCGCCGACCATCTGCACGTCGAAGTGGCGCATGCCGAGCACGCGCACGCCCGCTTCGCGCACCACCGCAAACGCTTCCGGCAGCAGATCGTCGAGGCTCGCGCCGGCGGCGATGCGGGTCCTGAACTCGTCGGTCTTGCCGCGCAGGGCTTCGTCCGAGAGCGCCTGCATGGCCGGTTCGAGCGCGTTGATCTTGCGCACGGTGAGCAAATACTGACGGACCAGGCGCTCGTTGCGGCTGCCGAAAATCTTCTTGAGAAGGCCGGAAATCATGTGCTTACCCGTTAATCGCCGAGAGCGGCGAAAGCCGCGATTTTAGCACGGAGTCGCGGCACGGCCGGCTGGGCGGGCATCAGCGCTGCGCCAGATGCGCTGCGGCCTCGGCGTGTTGCAGGAAACGGTTGGGATTGACCGCGACGTCGTTGATGCGCACCTCGAAGTGCAGGTGCGGGCCGGTGGAGCGGCCGGTGGTGCCGACCAAGGCGATCTTCTGGCCGCGCCGCACCAGTTGGCCGGCCTTGACGAAAATCTTCGAGGCGTGGGCGTAGCGCGTGGTCAGGCCGTTGCCGTGATCGATCTCGACCAGGTTGCCGTAGTCCGGCGTCAATCCCGCCCTGATCACCACGCCGCTGGCGGCGGCGACGATCGGCGTGCCGACCTCGGCGGCGAAATCGATCCCCTCGTGCATCGCCCGCAGGCCGGTGAACGGGTCGATGCGCCAGCCGAAACCCGCAGAGATCCAGTCCGCTGCAACCGGCAGGGTGGTCGGCAGCATGCTCTTCTGGACGTGCTCATCCAGCAATCGCGATTCGAGCATGGAAAAGCTGTCGTCGCTGGTCTCCAGCTGCCGACTGAGCGCAGTCAACGCGTTCTGCAATTCGTCGGACGACAGCGGCGTCGGGTCCAGCAACGGGCCGCCCTGCCCGGCCTGGGTGGGTTCGTGCTTGAGGCCGGCCAGCGCCGACAGGCGTGCCCCGATCGAATCGATGCGGATCAACTGGGCCTGCATCTGGCCGATCTTGACCGCCATCGCGTTGAGGTTGTCGCGCAGGAAGGCCTTGCTGCGCGCGGATTCTGCGGCATTGGTGGCATCCAGCAGCTTCTGCAGGAAGGGCAGGCGGATATCCGCCGCGTGGCGCACGGTGACGTAGGAAAACAGCGAACTGAGCACCACCACCAAGCTCAGGAAGCCAGTGGTCGCCAGCATGAAATGGCGCCAAGTGAGTTGAATGCTCCTGGCCTTTGCCATCCGGTCTGAGACGAGAATAATATGCAGCTTGTTCTCCCTTGGCCCGAGGCCTTGATTATGCAAACACGGCCGGCACGCACGCTCGACGACTGCCTGAACGCGGATGAAGCGATGGCAAGTCTGGCCGCCCACGCCACCCGTCTGCTCTCGCTCCAGCGGCTGGTCGATGCCGCCGTTCCGGACAAACTGGCGCGCGCCTGCAGAGTCGCCAACTACAAGCTGGGCGTTCTCATCATCCACGCCGACAACGGCGCGGTGGCGACGAAACTGCGCCAGTTGGCGCCCAGTCTTGGCGACGAACTGCGCTCAAGAGCCGTTGAGCTTAACGAAATCCGGGTCAAGGTGCAACCCCGGGAAACCGCCCCCATGCCATCAGCAGGGATATCCCTTTCAGCCATTAGCGACCAGGCGAAGCGAGGGCTAACTGCCTTGGCGACGGAACTACCGGAGGGGTCCCCTTTGAAAAGCGCACTGGAGCGATTGGTCGGCCGCGCCAGGTGAGGAATATCCGGAAGGACGTAGCCCGGCGAACCGGAAATGGCAGCGCTCAGGCCGCCAGCGGATAGAGCTGGGCGACCGTCTCGGGCGTCTCTTCGGCGCGCTCGAAGCTGGCGAACTCCCAGGCAGACTGATCGGCGAGCAGCGCCCGCAGCAGTGCATTGTTGAGCGCGTGTCCGGACTTGTGCGCGGTGAAGGCGGCGAGCAGCGGATGGCCGACCAGATACAGATCGCCGACGGCATCGAGCAGCTTGTGCTTGGCGAATTCGTCAACATAGCGCAAGCCGTCGCTGTTCAACACCCGGTACTCGTCCATCACGATGGCGTTTTCCAGGCTGCCGCCCAGCGCGAGACCGTTGTCGCGCATCATCTCGACGTCCTGCATGAAGCCGAAGGTGCGCGCACGCGCCACCTCGCGGGCATAGGAATGTTCGGCAAAATCGATCGTGACCCGGGTGCCGGTCTGGCTCACCGCCGGATGGTTGAAGGCGATCGAGAAGGACAGGCGGAAACCCTCGTAGGGCTCGAGCCGCGCCCACTTGTCGTCCTCCTTCACCTCGACCAACTTCTTCACGCGCAGGAATTTCTTCGCCGCATTCTGTTCGAGGATGCCGGCCGAGTGCAGCAGAAAGACGAAGGGCGCGGCGCTGCCGTCCATGATCGGCAACTCGGCGGCATCGACGTCGATGAAGAGGTTGTCTATGCCGAGGCCGGCCAGCGCCGACATCAGGTGCTCGACCGTGGCGATCTTGACGCCGTCCCGCTCCAGGCAGGAAGCCAGCCGGGTGTCGCCGACGCTGTAGGGATCCGCCTTGAGATCGACCGGCGGATCGAGATCGACCCGGCGAAACACGATGCCGGTTCCGGGTGCCGCCGGCCGCAGGGCGATCGTCACCTTGACGCCGCTGTGCAAGCCGACGCCGGTGGCGCGAACGATGGTCTTGAGGGTGCGCTGCTTGAGCATGACGAGACTGCTATGGATAGGAGGCGAATTCTACCATGGCGAGCCCCGTCACCGCCGCTGCCGGCGCACCCTCACGGCCTCAATCGGCCTGTTTGCGCAGGAAGGCGGGGATGTCGTACTTGT
>JAJZPJ010000002.1 GCA_021811225.1 Pseudomonadota bacterium | reverse complement strand
TGCGCCGCCCTGACGTTGTCGCCCAGGGCGGTGACGCAGAGCACGCGGCCGCCGTTGCTGACGATCGCCCCGTCCTTGGCCAGCGTGCCGGCGTGGAAGACGTGGCTGTCGGCGGAGGCGGGCGTCGATCTCCCGGGCAGGCCGGCGATGGCGTCGCCGCGCCGGGGAGCCTCGGGATAGCCGGCCGCCGCCATCACCACGCCCAGCGCGGCGCGCCGGTCCCAGCTCGCTTCGACCCGATCGAGGCGGGCGTCGATGGCGGCGTCGATCAGCTCAACCAGATCGCTCTTCAAGCGCAGCATGATCGGCTGGGTCTCCGGGTCGCCCATCCGGCAGTTGAACTCGAGCACCTTGAGCGTGCCGTCGGGCTTGATCATCAGGCCGGCGTAGAGGAATCCGGTGTAGGGCAGGCCGTCCCCGGCCATGCCCTGCAGCGTCGGCATGATCACCTCGCGCATCACCCGGGCGTGGATCTCCGGCGTCACCACCGGCGCCGGCGAATAGGCGCCCATGCCGCCGGTGTTCGGTCCCCGGTCGCCGTCCAAGAGCCGCTTGTGGTCCTGGCTGGTGGGCAGCGCCAGCGCGTGCGTGCCGTCGGCCATGACGATGAAGCTCGCCTCCTCGCCGGCGACGAATTCCTCGATCACCACCCGGGCGCCGCCGTCCGCCAGCATCCGCTCGATCGCGGCGTGGGCCTCCTCGGTCGAGGCGGCGATGACCACGCCCTTGCCGGCGGCCAGGCCGTCGGCCTTGATCACGATCGGCGCGCCCTGGGCGCTGGCGTAGGCGCGGGCCTTTGCGGCATCGGTGAAGGTCTCGAAGGCCGCGGTCGGAATGCCGTGGCGGCTCATGAAGCGCTTGGCGAAATCCTTGGAGGATTCGAGTTGGGCCGCCGCCCGGGTCGGTCCGAAGATGCGCAGTCCGCTCGCCCTGAAGGCGTCGACCACGCCGTCGGCGAGCGGCCCCTCGGGGCCGACCACGGTGGCGTAGATCGGTTCGTTCCGGGCGAAGGCGACCAGTTCGGCGATCGAGGTGAGCGGCAGGTTTTCGACGCCGTCTTCCAGCGCCGTGCCGGCGTTGCCCGGCGCGACATAGACCGTCTGCACCCGCGGCGATTGCGCCAGCCGCCAGGCCAGCGCGTGTTCGCGTCCGCCGGAACCGATAACGAGCAGTTTCATGGACAGAGCCCTCTAGCCAGGGTGACCACGGGGACGCCCCGCTTCATTGCGCGAAGCGCTGCCTGTGGTCAGTGACGGAAATGGCGGAAGCCGGTGAACACCATGGCGATGTTCTGTTCGTCGGCGGCGGCGATCACCTCGGCGTCGCGCACCGAGCCGCCGGGCTGGATCACGGCGGTGGCGCCCGCCTGGGCCAGCACGTCCAGGCCGTCGCGGAAGGGGAAGAAGGCGTCGGAGGCGACCACCGAGCCGGCGACGCTGTGGCCGGCGTTCTCCGCCTTGATCGCGGCGATGCGCGCCGAGTCGACGCGGCTCATTTGTCCCGCGCCGACGCCGACGGTGACGCCGTCCTGGCAATAGACGATGGCGTTGGACTTGACGAATTTCGCCACCTTCCAGGCGAACAGCAGATCGCGCAGCTCCTGCTCGGAGGGCGCGCGCCGGGTCACCAGCTTCAGATCGGTCCGGACGATGGTCGCCGCGTCGTGCGTCTGCACCAGCAGGCCGCCGCCGACGCGCTTGTAGTCGAGGCTGGAGTCAGGCCTGCCCGCCGGGGGCAGGGGAATTTCCAATACGCGCAGATTCTGCTTGGCGGCGAAGACGGCGCGGGCCTCGGGGGTGACCGCCGGTGCGATGATGACCTCGGCGAATTGTCCGGCGACGGCTTCGGCCGCGGTGCGGTCGATGGCGACGTTGAAGGCGATGATGCCGCCGAAGGCCGAGGTCGGGTCGGTGGCGAAGGCCCTGCGGTAGGCCTCGAGCGCGGAGTCGGCGAGCGCCACGCCGCAGGGATTGGCGTGCTTGACGATGACGCAGGCGATGCCGTCCTCCGGGCCGAAGGCCTTGACGCATTCCCAGGCGGCGTCGGCGTCGGCGATGTTGTTGTAGGAGAGCTCCTTGCCCTGCAGCTGGACGTAGCTGCTGATGCCGCCGGCGATGGCGCCGGGTTCGCGGTAGAAAGCCGCCTGCTGATGCGGGTTCTCGCCGTAGCGCAGCGCCTCGACCTGGTCGAAGGCCAGTTGCAGTTTGTCCGGGAAGGTCCCCGGCCGGTTGTCGGCGTCCAGGGATGTCAGCCAGTTGCTGATCGCGCCGTCATAGCGGGCGGTATGGGTGTAGGCCCGTTTCGCCAGTTGCAAGCGCGTGGCATGGGAGAGCTCGCCGCCCCTGTCCTTCAATTCGGCGAGGATGCCGGGATAGTCGTCGGGATCGACGACGACGCCGACGCCGCCGGCTTCCGTGCCGTGGTTCTTGGCCGCGGCGCGGACCATCGTCGGACCGCCGATGTCGATGTTCTCGATGGCGTCTTCCAGCGTGCAGCCGGGCTTGGCGACGGTCTGCTGGAACGGATAGAGATTCACCACCACCAGGTCGATGGTCGGGATGGCGTGCGCCGCCAGCGTCGCCAGGTGTTCGGCGGAGTCGCGCCGGGCCAGGATGCCGGCGTGCACCTTGGGATGCAGGGTCTTGACGCGGCCGTCGAGCATCTCGGGAAATCCGGTGTGTTCGGAGACCTCGGTGACCGGCAGGCCGGCTTCGCGCAGCAGCTTGGCGGAGCCGCCGGTAGACAGCAGGCCGATGCCCAGGGCATCGAGGCCGCGGGCGAAGTCGACGATGCCGCGCTTGTCGGAGACGCTAATCAGGGCGAGTGATGTTTTCATGGTCGGTCAGAGCAGTTCGTATTCGGTCAGTTTGCGCCGCAGGGTGTTGCGATTGATGCCGAGCATCTCGGCGGCCACGGTCTGGTTGCCTTCGGCCTTGTGCATCACCACTTCCAGCATCGAGTGTTCGACGTTCCTCAGCACCATGTCGTAGATGGCGGTCGGCTGCTCGCCGTCGAGGTCGCGGAAGTAGCGGTTCAGCGTGCGCCTGACGCAGTCTGCGATCTCGTTGCTCATGCCGCCAATACTCCTCGCTCGGCTTGGTCGTAAGACAGTTGGTCGTTGGCGGCGGCGTAGCCGAGGAAGAATTCGTCGGCGGCTTCGAGCTGCAGTTCGACGCTGGCAAGCCGGTTCATCGCGTGGCGGAACTGGGCCGCGCCGATCAATCCCCGCGTGTACCAGGAGATGTGCTTGCGCGCGATCTTGACGCCGGTCTCCTCGCCGTAGAAGGCGTAGAGGTCGGCCAGGTGGCGGCGCAGGATGAGGTGGATCTCGGCGGCGGTGGGGGCGGGCAGGATCTCGCCGGTGGCGAGGAAGTGCTCGATCTCGCGGAAGATCCACGGCCGCCCCTGGGCGGCGCGGCCGATCATGATGCCGTCGGCGCCGGTGGCATCGAGCACGAACCTGGCTTTCTGCGGCGTGGTGATGTCGCCGTTGGCGATCACCGGGATGCCCAGCCGCGACTTCACCAGCGCGATGGTGTCGTATTCGGCCTCGCCCTGGTATTGGTCGGCGCGCGTGCGGCCGTGGATGGCGATGGCGCGGATGCCGCAGTCCTCCGCGATGTGCGCGATGGCCGGGGCATTCCTGTTGTCGCGGTTCCAGCCGGTGCGGAACTTCAGCGTCACCGGCGTGCCCGGCACCGCCTCCACCACCGCTGCGAGAATGCGCGCGACCAGCGACTCGTCCTGCATCAGCGCCGAGCCGGCCATGACGTTGCACACCTTCTTGGCCGGGCAGCCCATGTTGATGTCGATGATCTGGGCGCCGCCATCGACGTTGTATCTGGCCGCCTCCGCCATCATGCGCGGGTCGGCGCCGGCGATCTGCACCGAGACCGGATCGGTCTCGCCTTGGTGATCGGCGCGGCGGCGGGTCTTGGCGCTGCCGTAGAGCAGCGAGTTGGAGGTCACCATCTCGGAGACCGCGAGGCCGGCCCCCAGGGATTTGCATAATTGCCGGAAGGGGCGGTCGGTGACGCCGGCCATCGGCGCGACGAACAGATTGTTCCTGAGCTTGAATCCGGCGAAATTCATGGGTGGGTCGCGGCGCTGATCAATGTGCTGGCGGCATGGGCGAGGGCGCAATTCTACCGCAAACCGTCTACCACGCGCGTGCCCCGAAGATCATCCGTCTGGCGACGAAGGCGCGCACAGGCGGCAGCAGATCCAGGGCGAGCAGACCGATGCCGCGGCCCAGGCTGGCGAGCGGCAAGTCGCTGCCGAAGAGCCGGACCAGTCCGTCGGTGAAGCCGATCGTCGCCATCCGGTCCGTCCGCCGCGCCGCCGCGTAGCGCGCCAGGCGCGCCGCATCGCCCGGATCTTCGGCGTCCATCAGGCAGCGCGCCAGTTCCCAGGCGTCGCGCAGCGCCAGGTTGAAGCCTTGCCCGGCCACCGGGTGCAGCGTCTGCGCGGCATTGCCGAGCCAGACCGAGCGGTCCCCCACCGGCGATTTCCGGTAGTTGAGCGCCAAGGGGAACACCTGGCGATGCGACGCCGATGAAAAGCGCAGGCGCGTGCCGAAATGTTCCTGCAGGCGGACGAGGAAGGCGGCGTCAGCCAGCGCCGCGAGCCTTTCCGCTTCGTCGCGGGGGCAGGTATAGACCACCGCCATTTCCGCGCCGATCGGCAGCAGCGCCAGCGGACCCTGGGCGGTGAAGCGCTCGTGCGCGACGCCGCCGTGGGCGGCGGTCGTCCGCGCGCGGCAGATCACCGCGCTCTGGCCGTAGTCGCGCGTCACCGCAGCGGCGCCGGCCTTGATCTGTCCTTCCGCGTAGACCACCAGGCGGGCGCTCGCCTCGTCCGTTGCGCTCATCAGCTGCAGCGAGTCCCGGCCGGGCTCGACGCGATCGATGCGGGTCTGCTGTCGGACGGCAATGTTCGCGGCGGCGAGCGCATCGTCCAGGGCGGCGCCGATGCTGGCCGCGGTGGCGACGTAGCCCAAGGCCGGCAAGCCCTGTTCGGCGGCCGAGAGCCGGGTGCGGCCGAAGCCGCCTTGCTGCGAGACGTGGATCGCGGCGATCGGCGTTGCGGCGATTGCGCGCCACACCCCCAGCCATTCGAGGATCTGGCGCGAGCCGTGGGACAGGGCCAGGATGCGCGGATCGGCGCGTGCCGCGCCGCGTTCGCGGGCCTCGTAAATCCGCGCCCGGCCGCCTTGCTTGGCCAGCGCCAGCGCCAGCGCCATGCCGGCCGGGCCGCCACCGACGATGGCGATGCTCGCATCGCCATCGTCGGCGGGGCCGACGTGGAGTGGGCCTTCCCCCCGACCCCCTTCCCGCGGAGAGGGGTGACCTTGGTTCGCATCGCTCGCAGAGTGGTATTCGTCGGCCACGCGCTCACTCCGCCATCAGGGCCTCGATGTCGGCGATGGTCTTCGGGGCTTCGCGGGAGAGGATGTCGCAGCCGTCGGGGGTGACCAGGGCGTCGTCCTCGATGCGCACGCCGATGTCGTGGAAGGCCGGCGGCACGTCGGCGGCGGCGCGGATGTAGCAGCCCGGCTCGATGGTCAGCACCATGCCCGGCTGCAGGGCCACCCATTGCCCGCCCTGCTTGTATTCGCCGGCGTCGTGCACGTCCAGGCCGAGCCAGTGGCTGGTGCGGTGCATGTAGAAGCGCTTGTAGGCCTCCGACTCGATGATGCCGTCCACCGCGCCGTGGAGCAGCCCGAGATCCACCAGGCCCTGGACCAGGACCTTCAGCGCTTGCGCGTGCGGCTCGTTGAAGTCGGCACCCGGCCGGATGGCGGCGATCGCCGCCGCCTGGGCGTCCAACACCAGGTCGTAGATGTCCGCCTGGGGTCCGCTGAAGCGGCCATTGACCGGGAAGCTGCGGGTGATGTCCGAGGCGTAGCCGTCGAGTTCGCAGCCGGCGTCGATCAGCAGCATGTCCCCGTCCCTCAGGCAACGGCTGTTGTCCACGTAGTGCAGGATGCAGGCGTTGGCGCCGCCGGCGACGATGCTGGTGTAGGCGGGCGCCTGGCTGCCGCCGGCGCGGAACTCGTGCAGCAGTTCGGCCTCGATCTGGTATTCGAACCTGCCCGGGGCGGCGGCGCGCATGGCGCGCCGGTGGGCCCGCGCCGAGATGTCGGCGGCGCGGCGCATCACGTCGATCTCCTGGGAATCCTTGATGAGGCGCATGGCATCGATCGCGCATCTCACGTCGCGGATTTCGGCCGGGGCGCGCGCGCCGGTGCGCGTCTGGGCCCGCACCGCGTTCAGCGCCTGGGTGATGCGCGCGTCCCAGGCCGCATCGTGGCCGAGCGAGAACCACAGGCTCGGCTGGTTGGCCAGCAGTTCGACGAGTTTTTCGTCGACAGCCTTGATCGAATGGGCGCCATCGAAGCCGAAGCGCTCGCACGCCGCCTCCGGCCCGTAGCGGAAGCCTTCCCAGGTCTCCCGCTCGACGTCCTTGTCGCGGCAGAACAGCAGGCTCTTCGGTTCCGCGCCCGCGACCAGCACCAGCACCGCCTCCGGCTCGGGGAAGGCGGACAGGTAATGGAAATAGCTGTCGGCGCGATAGGGATAGTGGCTGTCGCGGTTGCGCAGCTTCTCCGGCGCGGTGGGGATCACCGCCACGCCGGTCCCCATGGCGGCCAGGAGCCGCGCGCGGCGGTCGGAAAATACCGAGATGTCCATGTTATCGGTGGCGGTCGGTTCGCGTGCGGCGTCGTTCGAGGGCGGCATCCAGTTCGGCCAGTTGTGCCGGGGTGCCGATATTGTCCCACAGGGCATCGAGGCGGGCACCCCGAACTTTCCCGGCGGCGATGGCCCGGTCGAGCAGGGGGCGCAGGGGCATTTTGCTGCCGGACGCGACGCCGGCGAAGAACTCGGGGCGATAGATGCCGATGTTCGAGTAGGTCAGGCGCGGCTCGCCCGTATTGCGCAGGAAGCCCGCGCTGAGGGCGAAATCGCCGTGCGGGTGCCAGGGGCGGTTGTCGACCAGCCACAGGTGGGCGAGCGCGCCGTCGGCCGGTTGCGCGGCCGTCAGCGCGCGGTAATCGCATTCGCAATAGATGTCGGCGCTGAGCACCAGGAAGGGCTCGGCCCCGAGCAGGGGCAGGGCCTTGACCACGCCGCCCGCGGTCTCCAGCGCTTCGGCCTCGGGCGAGTAAATGATGCGCACGCCGTGGCGGCGACCGTCGCCCAGGGTGGCCTCGATCTGCGCGCCGAGGTGGGCGTGGTTGATCACCAGCTCGCGAATGCCGGCCTCGGCCAGGCGTTCGATCTGCCAGACGATCAGCGCCTTGCCGCCCACGGCCAAGAGCGGCTTGGGGCAGGCGTCCGAGAGCGGCCGCATGCGCTCGCCGCGGCCGGCGGCGAGAATCATGGCTCTCACCGGACTCGTGCCTGCATCGCGCGCTCGTCCAGTTGCTCGAGCAGTTGCCGCAGCGGACCGAGCTCCCGGTAGCGCGCGCAGGTCTGACGCAGGTGGGCGGCGACCAGCGGCATGTCCTTCAGGTAGCCGTCCTTGCCGTCGCGGTGATAGAGCCGGGCGAAGATGCCCAGCACCTTGAGATGGCGCTGCACGCCCATCCACTCGTAGTCGCGGTGGAATTCGGCGAAGTCGGCGCGCACCGGCAGCCCGGCGGCGCGCGCCCGCTCCCAGTAGCGGATCAGCCAGTCCAGCGTTCGCTCTTCTTCCCAGCCGATATAGGCATCCTTGAACAGCGAGGCCAGGTCGTAGCTGATCGGGCCATGGACCGCGTCCTGGAAATCGACGATGCCCGGGTTGGCGCCGCCGTCTGGCGCCATCAGATTGCGCGAGTGGTAGTCGCGGTGCACGAACACCCGCGGTTCGGCCAGGTTGACCGCGAGGAGGGTCTCGAAGACCCGCTCGATCATGTTGCGCTGTGCGTCGTCCAGGGCGATGCCCAGATGCCGCGCCACGTACCAGTCGGGGAACAGACCCAGTTCGCGGCCGAGCAGGGCGCGGTCGTATTCGGGCAGCAGGCCCGGACGGCTGGCGCACTGGATGCGGATCAACGCGAGGGCGGCGTCGGCGTAGAGGGCGTCGGTCTGCCGCCTGTCGGCGTCTTTCAGCGCCTCGAGATAGGTGCGCCGGCCGAGATCCGAGAGCAGCAGGAAGCCGGCGTCGAGATCCTCGGCCAGCACTTCGGGCACGTGGGCGCCGGCATCGAGAAACAGCCTTTGCACCGCCAGCCAGGGACGGCAGTCCTCGCGGTCGGGCGGCGCGTCCATGACGATGGCGGTCTGTCCGTCGTCGAAGCGGGCGCGGAAGTAGCGCCGGAAGCTGGCGTCGGCCGAGGCCGGGGCGAGCGCGAAGGGCCGGCCGGGATGAAGTCGGGTGAGCCAGGACTCGATCTGTCGACGCCTTTCCATCGCGCTTTCGCGGCAGTGCCCCGGTCAAATGCTAGAATCGACGATTCTATCATCGGCGTTGCCGCGGCCGCGCCGGCGGCATCGGGATAGCGATACCACTCACAGCCACAGGACAGCGAGGGCATGCATCTTCCGCGGCGCGTAAAACTCCGAGCAGCGCTTGCTATGGCGCTCCTGACGGCCACCCTGTTTGGTTTCGGCACCGCGTTCGCCACCGGGAACTTGCCGCCGGAGGGAGCGCCGACCATCGTCAGCGCCGATCGCATCAGCGGCAAGAACGGCGTCGACGCGCTGGCCGAAGGCGACGTCGAATTGCGCAAGCTGGACAAGGATCTGCGCAGCGACCGTCTCACCTACTGGGAAAACGAGGACGAGGTCGAGGCGACCGGCAACGTCTGCCTGACCACCGATCAGGACGTCATCACCGGCCCCAAGCTGCGGCTCAAGCTCTCCGACGACACCGGCTATTTCGAACGGCCGCACTACCTGATCAAGCAGCTGCCGCTCACTGCCGGCGGCCCGCCCGTCGCCGGGAACGGCCACGCCAGCCGCATCGACTTCGAGGGCAAGAATCACTATCGCCTGAAGGACGCCACCTACAGCACCTGCAGCGCCGCAGACCCCGACTGGTATGCCCGGGCCGGCAGCATGAACCTCGACTACGATCGCCAGGTGGGTACCGCGTCGGATGCCACGCTGGTGTTCAAGGGGGTGTCGATCCTGTACACCCCGTGGCTCAGCTTCTCGCTCAACAACCAGCGCAAGAGCGGCTTTCTCTCGCCCACCTTCGGCAGCACCAGCACCAGCGGACTGGAATTCAGCCTGCCCTATTACTGGAACATCGCGCCCAACATGGATGCGACCATTTCGCCGCGCGTGATGTCCAAGCGCGGCGTGCAGTGGGGCACCGAGTTTCGTTATCTGGAGCAGAATTTCAGCGGCCGGATTCAGGCCGAGTACCTGCCCGACGATCTGATCACCCATACGACGCGCAGCAGCTATTCGATTCAGCACTACCAGAATTTCGGCCGCGGTTTCACCGGCAACCTGGATCTCAACGGCGTTTCGGACAACAGCTACTTCTCCGATCTGGCCACGCGCATGACGAACATCGTGCAGAACAATCTGCCGCGCCAGGGCGCGATCACCTACGGCAGCAGCTGGTGGAGCGCCAGCGCCATGGTGCAGAACTTCCAGACGCTGCAGGATCCGGCGCTGCCGCCGGTGGTGACGCCCTACCATCGCCTACCGCAGCTCACGCTCACCGCCTCCCGCGCCGATCTGCCGCTGGGTGCGACCTTCAGCTTCAATGGCGAATACGTGAATTTCAGCCACCCCACCAGCGTGCTCGGGCAGCGCACCACGCTCTATCCGCAACTGGCGCTGCCGCTGCAGACCGCGGCCTTCTATCTCACGCCCAAGATCGGCTTCAGTTCGACCCACTATCTGCTCGATCGGCAGGCCGCCGGCACGCCGGCGCAGCTCTCCCGCAACCTGCCGATCTTCAGCGTCGATAGCGGCGTCACCTTCGAGCGCCAGACCGATTGGTTCGGGCAGCATCTCACCCAGACCCTCGAACCCCGGCTCTATTACCTCTACGTGCCGGTGCGCGACCAGCACCTGATTCCGGTGTTCGACTCGGGCCTGGCCGACTTCAACTTCGCCCAGATATTCTCCGACAATCGCTACAGCGGCGGCGATCGCATCGGCGACGCCAACCAGGTCACCATGGCGCTGACCTCGCGTCTGCTGGATCCGGAAACCGGCGCCGAGCTGCTCCGCGGCATGATCGGCCAGCTCTATTATTTCAAACAGCAGCAGGTGACGCTGCCGGGCGAGATTCCCCGCACCAGCAAGACCGCGGACATGCTCGCCGCGCTCTCCGGCAAGATCTGGCCCAAGAATACGGTGGATGCCGCGTGGCAGTACAACCCGAACGAGAACCGCACCAACCGGCTGACCCTGGATTGGCGTTATCAGCCGGAACTGGGCAAGGTGATCAATGCCAGCTATCGTTTCAACCGCGATGCCATCACCCCCAGCAACGACGAGAAGCAGTTCGACGTTTCGGCGCAATGGCCGATTGCCGGCGCCTGGCACGGCGTCGGGCGCTACAATTACTCGCTCCTCGATAAACGCATCATCGAAACCGTCGGCGGCGTGGAATACAATGGCGGCTGCTGGCTGGGGCGCATCGTGCTGCAGCGTCTGGCGACGGCGACCGGTACTTCCAGCACCGCCTTTTTCGTTCAGCTGGAGCTGAACGGATTCGCCAGCCTCGGCTTGAATCCGCTGGACACCTTGAAACGAAGCATTCCCGGCTACCGCAGGATCAACCAACCCGGCGCGGCATCGAGCCTCGCCGCCGACTGAAACCCAGTGTGAACGGAACCCCCCATGAAATTACTCCGCTTCCTTTTCCTGACCTTGCTCCTGCTGGGGACCGCTGCGCAGGCGCAGACCGCCGAGCCGGATAAGCCGATCCTGGCCGACCGGATCGTCGCCGTGGTCAATGACGAAGCCATCACCTTGAACGAACTGAACGCGCGCCTGGCCAGCGTCGAGCGGCAGCTGCGCACCCAGGGCACGCCGCTGCCGCCGCACCAAGTGCTGGAAAAGCAGGTGCTCGAGCGCATGATCATGGATGACATCCAGCTGCAGTACGCCAAGGAGACGTCCACCCACGTCGATGACGACCAGCTCGATGCGGCGCTGCAGCGCATCGCCACGGCCAACCACCTGGCTCTGCCCGAGTTCAGGGCGGCGCTGCAGAAGGACGGGGTGACCTGGGCCAAGTTCCGCGAGGAGATCCGCGACGAGATGATCATCAGCAAGCTGCGCGAGCGCGTGGTGGATAGCCGCGTCACCGTCTCCGACGCCGAGGTCAATAATTATCTGGCCAGTCCCGAGTACGCCGCGGGCGCCAACGAGGAGCTGAATCTGTCCCAGATCCTGCTGCGCGTGCCGGAGCAGGCGAGCCCCGCCCAGCTCGCGAGCATCCATGCCCGCGCCGAGCAGGCGCTGGCCCAGATCAAGCGCGGCGACGATTTCGCCCGCGTGGCGGCGAGCTATTCCGACGCGCCCGACGCCTTGAGCGGCGGCGTCATCGGTTTCCGGCCGCTGAACCGGCTGCCCGATCTCTACGTCAATGCGGCGGCAAAGCTCCAGCCCGGGGAGGTCAGCGGCATCCTGCGCAGTCCGGCCGGATTCCACATCATCAAGCTGATCGCGCGCCGCGGCGGCGCCCAGGAGGCGAAGACGGTGGTCGAGACGCACGCGCGCCACATCCTGATCAAGGTCAATGAGCTGGTGTCCGACGCCGATGCCAAACGCAAGCTGCTGGATCTCAGGGATCGGCTCGAACACGGCGCCGATTTCGCCGAACTGGCCCGTCTCTATTCCAACGACCTCTCCGCCGCCAAGGGCGGCGATCTGGGCTGGCTCTATCCGGGCGACACCGTGCCCGAGTTCCAGCGGGCGATGGACGCGCTGAAGGTCAACGAGATCAGCCAGCCGGTGCGCACCCAGTACGGCTGGCATCTGATCCAGGTGCTCGGCCGCCGGGTCGAGCCCGTCTCGACCGAGCGCAAGCGGCAACTGGCGCGCCAGGCGCTGCGCGAGCGCAAGTCGGACGAGGCCTACGAGGACTGGCTGCGCGAGATGCGCGACCGCGCCTATGTCGAGTACCGGCTGGACGAGAAGTAATCATCGTGAATGGTGAGTCCCGCCCGATCGCGGTCACCTCGGGCGAACCCGCCGGGATCGGCCCCGAGCTCTGCCTCGCGCTCGCGGCGCGCCGCTTCTCCCGGCGCGTGGTGGTGCTTTGCGACCGCGGCTTGCTGGAGACGCGCGCCAGGGCGCTCGGCCTGGACCTCGCGCTGAGCGATTATCGAGCCGGCGCACCGGCGCCCGCCGGCGCGCTGGAACTGCTGCACGTCCCGCTCGCGGCGCCCGCCCAGCCCGGCCGGCTCGATGCCGCCAACGCCCGCTACGTGCTGGCGCTGCTCGACCGGGCGCTGGCCGGCTGCAGCGCCGGAGAATTCGCGGCGCTGGCGACGGCGCCGGTGCACAAGGGCATCATCAACGAGGCCGGCATACCCTTCACCGGCCACACCGAATATCTCGCGGCGCGCACCGGCACCCGGCGCGTGGTCATGATGTTGGCCGGCGCCGGCCTGCGCGTGGCGCTGGCGACCACGCACCTGGCGCTGAAGGACGTGTCGGCGGCGATCACGCGCGAGGAACTGGCGACGACGATCCGCATCCTGCACCACGATCTGGTCGCGAAGTTCGGCATCGCCCGGCCGCGCATCCTGGTCGCCGGCTTGAATCCGCACGCCGGCGAAGGCGGCCACATGGGCCGGGAGGAGATCGAGGTGATCGCCCCGGTGCTGGAGGCGCTGCGCAGCGAGGGGCTGGATCTGGTCGGGCCGCTGCCGGCCGACACGCTATTTACCCGCCGCGTGCTGGCGGGCTCCGACGCCCAGCTGGCGATGTATCACGACCAGGGGCTGGCGGTGCTCAAGTTCGCCGCCTTCGACGAGGGCGTCAATATCACGCTCGGTCTGCCGATCGTGCGCACCTCGGTCGATCACGGCACGGCGCTCGAACTGGCCGGCACCGGCCAGGCGAGTCCGCACAGCCTGTTCGCCGCGATCGAGGCGGCGATCAGTCTGGCGCGCGCATGAAGGGACATATTCCGAGAAAGCGCTTCGGCCAGAACTTCCTGGTCGCGCAGGCCGTCATCGACCGGATCGTCGCCGCCATCGCCCCCCGGGCCGGCGACCGGCTGGTCGAGATCGGGCCGGGACTGGGCGCCCTGACCGCGCCGCTGGCCGAGCGGCTCGGACATCTCGACGTGGTCGAGATCGACCGCGACCTGATCGCCCGCCTGCGCCAGCGCTTTTTGCCGGAGCGCCTGACGATCCACGAGGGCGACGCCCTGAAGTTCGATTTCGCCGGGCTGGCTGCCGGCGCCGGCAGCCAGCCCGGCCTGCGCGTGGTCGGCAACCTGCCCTACAACATCTCGACGCCGCTGCTGTTCCACCTGGCGCAGTACGCGCCGCTGCTGCGCGACATGCACTTCATGCTGCAGCGGGAGGTGGTCATGCGCATGGTCGCCCCGCCCGGGAACGGCGACTACGGGCGGCTGTCGGTGATGCTGCAATATCGCTTCGAGATGGAGCGCCTGTTCGACGTGCCGGCCGAGGCCTTCGATCCGGCGCCCAAGGTGGACTCCGCCATCGTCCGGATGATTCCCCGTCCCGCCGCCGCGCTGGCGGCGGCGGACGAGGCGCTGTTCGCCCGGGTCGTTGCCGCCGCCTTCGGCCAGCGGCGCAAGATGCTCAGGAACACCCTGCGCGGGCTGATCGATGCGGCCCCCCTCGAACGGCTCGGCATCTCCCCCGGCGCCCGCGCAGAAGAGTTGGCGGTGGCCGACTTCGTGCGCATCGCCAACTGCCTGGCCGCTTAGCTCCGGCTAGGCCGGGCTCATTGCTTTTTGGTCGGGCAGGTGTTCAGGCCCAGCAGGGTGTAGAACGGGCAGAACTTGAACAGGCCGGTGGCCAGCGGCACGACGCCGATCCAGGCCCACACCGGACCGCCGAAGATGGCCCAGGCGATCAGCGCCAGGCCGACGATGATGCGCAAGCTGCGGTCGATGCCGCCGACATTGATTTTCAAGATCGTTCTCCTTCAAGGTGGTTATTACGAGGCCATATTAGATCATGCTAATTGCCGCTTGTCCCGTCCCAGCTCAGTCGGCAATCGACCGGGGCGTGATCCGACGGCCGCTCCACCCGGCGCGCCTCCTTGTCGATGCCGCAAGCGGTGCATGACTCCGCCAGCATAGCCGAGAGCAGGATCAGGTCGATGCGCAGCCCGCGGTTGCGGCGGAAGGCCATCATCCGGTAGTCCCACCAACTGTAGCTCTTCTCCGGCTGCTCGAAGCGGCGGTAGGCATCGACCAATCCCAGCGCCAGCAATTCGCGCAAGGCGGCGCGCTCCGGTTCGCTGCACAGCACCTGATCCTTCCAGGCCTCCGGGTCGTGCACGTCGCGATCTTCGGGGGCGATGTTGAAGTCGCCGGCGAGCACCAGACGCGGATGCTTCTGCAGCTCGCCGCGCAGCCAGCCGGTCAGTGCGGCGAGCCACCCGAGCTTGTAGCGGTATTTGTCGGAGTCGATGCTCTGACCGTTGGGGACGTAGGCGCAGACGATGCGCAGCGGCCCGGAGAGCGTCGTCAGGCTGGCGCTGATGACGCGCTGCTGCTCGTCGGCGAAGCCGCCGATGCCGCGGACGACGTCCTGCAAGGGCTCGCGCGAGAGAATGGCGACGCCGTTGTAAGTCTTCTGGCCGCTGAATACGGCCCGGTAGCCGGCCGCCTCGATTTCCCCGACCGGGAAATTCCGGTCCTCGAGCTTGGTCTCCTGCAGGCAGAGCAAGTCGGGCTGATGCGCACCCAGCCACTCGAGCACCTGCGGCAGCCTGAGCTTGAGCGAGTTGACGTTCCAGGTGGCGATTTTCATCTGCTGGCTCCAGCGAAATTCCGGCTCAGGATGGCGTGCGTGCGCGGCGCAGCGATGATAATCGATTTTCGCCCGGCGGCCAGGTTCGCGCGCCTTGACAAGATATGGAAATGGCATATTCTTCGCCAAGCCGTCGCGGCTGAACATGGCTGAACATGCCCGGCGGCCGCCTTCGACCCGCAGGCCGCGCGGCCCGGTCTCAGAAAAAACTGCGAGACACATGGAAACCGCTTCAATCTCCGGCAGCCCGGCTGCTCCGTCCGCAACGCCCACTCCGGAGCGCAAGGCGCTGGTGTTCTTGCTGGCGGGCGAGGAGCCCTACCGCGCCGCCTTCGAACACGCGCCCTTCGGGGCTTGCGAGCAGAACCTGGAAGGACGCTATCTGGCGGTCAATCGCAAGCTTTGCGAGATCACCGGATTCACCCGGGAGGAAATGCTCGGCATGAGCAGCCGGGAGATCACGCATCCCGATGATCTCGCCGCGAGTCTCGCGGCGACCGACGCCTTCCTGCAGGGCGGGTCCGACAATCTGGTTCGGGAGCATCGCTATCTCAGGAAGGACGGCAGCCCGGTCTGGGTGCATCTGAGCGTCGCGCTGCTCCGCGACGGCTCGGGCGAACCCCAGCGTCTGCTGCTGGTGGTCACCGACATCGACGAGCAGGTCAATTACCGGACCGAACTCCTGCACCAGGCGAGCCACGATGCGCTCACCGGCCTGGCCAACCGCAGCCTGCTCAACGAGCGGCTGGAGCGCGCGCTCGTCCGGGCCGGCAGAAACGACGAGCAGATGGCGATCGTGCTGATCGATCTCGATCGCTTCAAGGACGTGAACGACAGTCTGGGCCATGCCGTCGGCGATCAGCTGCTGAATGCGGTCGCGGCAAAGATCTCGGCGTGCGTGCGCGACGTCGATACCCTCGCCCGGACGGGCGGCGACGAGTTCGCGCTGATCCTCGTCGAGCCGGCGTCGGATCAGGATGTGCTGGTCGCGATGGGCCGCATCCTGTCGGCGGTGTCGGGCCAATACCAGGTCGCCGGACACGAGTTGCACGTGAGCTGCGGCATCGGCGCCAGCCTCTATCCGCGCGACGGGCGGGACGCCGGCACCTTGCTCAAGAATGCCGATGCCGCGATGTACCGCGCCAAAGAGGGCGGGCGCAACCGTTTCCAGCTCTACCAGAAGGAGATCAACGTCCGGCTGGATCAGCGGCTGTCGCTGGAGACCAAGTTGCGCCACGCCCTGGAGCGGCAGGAATTGCTGCTCCATTATCAGCCGCAGATCTCCCTGGATAGCGGCGCCATCGTCGGCGTCGAGGCACTGCTGCGCTGGCGGCATCCGGAACTCGGCCTGGTGTCGCCCGACCGCTTCATCGCCATCGCCGAGGACACCGGCCTGATCGTGCCGATCGGGGAATGGGTGCTGGCGTCGGCCTGCGCCCAGGCCCAGTCCTGGCGGGAGGCCGGGCTGCCGCAGCTGAGGATGGCGGTGAATATTTCCGCCCGGCAGTTCCGGCACAAGGGTCTCGCCGACGCGATCCGGCGGGTGCTGGCGCAAACCGGTCTCGACGCGGGATTGCTCGAAGTCGAGATCACCGAGAGCATGGCGATGCACGATCCCGAGGAGACCCTGCGCCTGCTCGGCGCGCTCAAGGAATGCGGCCTGCGCATCGCCCTGGACGATTTCGGCACGGGTTTTTCCAGCCTCAGTTACCTGAAGCGCTTTCCCATCGACGTGCTGAAGATCGACCAGTCCTTCGTCCGCGGCATCGTCGTCGACCGGCACGACGCAGCGATCGCCCGGACGGTGATCGGCCTGGCACGCAGCCTCGATCTGAAGACCATCGCGGAAGGGGTGGAGACCGCCGAGCAAGGGGGGTCTGCTGCGCACCTGGACCTGCGATGACGCCCAGGGCTACCACTTCAGCCTGCCGCTGCCGGCAGAGAATGCCACCGAAATGCTGCGGGCGCGCCGATGCTTTCCGGTCCGGCACTGATTGCCAATCCCGAGCCAAGCTAATAAACTCGACCGTTGCGCTCCATCGACAGCAACCAGGGCAACCAGGAATAGGCAATGAGCGAGCTGCGCTATGAAGCACCGAAAACGCTGGCGGAGGCGGTGGCCCTGCTCTCGGGTGCTAAGGGCCGGGCGAGGGTGCTGGCCGGCGGCACGGATCTGTTGATCCAGATGCGCACCGGGCGCATCCAGCCGGAACTGCTGGTCGACATCAAGGCCGTCCCCGAGCTGGGCGAGATCGTCGCCGGGAACGGCGGCTACCGTATCGGGGCGGCGGTCACCGGCATGCAGTTGATCGAGCATGCGGATTTCGCCAAGCGTTGGCCGGGCGTGGTCGATGGCGTCAGGCTGATCGGCTCGCTCCAGGTCAAGGGCCGCGCCACCGTCGGCGGCAATCTGTGCAACGCTTCGCCCGCGGCGGACAGCGTGCCGGCGCTGATCGCCGCCGGCGCCGTCGCCCGCATCGTCGGTCCGCACGGCGCGCGCGAGGCGGCGGTGGAGACCGTCGTCGTCGGGCCGGGCAAGACTTCGCTCGCCGTCGGCGAGATCGTCACTTCGTTGCTGTTGCCGCCGCGGCCGCTGCGCTCGGGCGACGCCTATCTGCGTTTCACGCCGCGCAGCGAGATGGACATCGCCGTGGTCGGCGCCGGGGTGAATCTCACGCTCGACGCCCAGGGCATCTGCACCCAGGCGCGCGTCGCACTCGGTGCGGTCGCCAGCCGCGCCCTGCTGGTGCCCGCGGCGGCCGCCGCGCTGATCGGCACGAAGGTGGATGCCGCCGCGCTGGCGCGTCTGGCCGCCGCGGCGCGGGATGCCTGCAGTCCGATCGACGACAAGCGCGGCAGCCGCGAATTCAGGCTCAGGACGGCCGGCGTGATGGTCTGCCGGGCCGCCGGGATTGCCCTGGAGCGGGCGAGGAGGAACGATGGCTAGGCATCACGTCAGGGCGACGGTCAATGGCGACGCCGTCGAATTTCTTTGCGAGACCGGGCAGACGCTGCTCGAAGCGCTGCGCGACGAACTGCGTCTCACCGGCACCAAGGAGGGCTGCGGCACCGGCGATTGCGGCGCCTGCAGCGTCATGCTCGACGGCCGCCTGGTCTGCTCCTGCCTGGTCCTCGGCGTCGAGGCCGAAGGCCGCTCGATCGAGACCATCGAGGGCATGGCGGTCGGCGAGGCGTTGCACCCGCTGCAGCAGAAATTCCTCGAGCACGCGGCCCTGCAATGCGGCATCTGCACGCCCGGGATATTGATCGCGGCGCGCGCGCTGCTCGAACGCAATCCGGATCCGACCGAGGCCGAGGTGCGCGACGGACTGGCCGGCAACCTGTGCCGGTGCACCGGCTACCACAAGATCGTCGAGGCGGTGCTCGCCGCCGCCCGCGAAATGAGGGGCGCCTGATGTCGTCGGCGATCGGGACCGAGGACTTGAAGATCGTCGGCAGCCGGCCGCTGCGCCCCGACGGCGTGGACAAGGTGACCGGGCGCGCCCGCTACGGCGCCGACGTCAGCCTGCCCGGCCAGCTGATCGGCAAGGTGCTGAGGAGCCCGCACCCGCACGCGCGCATCCTGGCCATCGACACTTCGCTGGCCTTGGCGCTGCCCGGCGTCAAGGCGGTGGTCACGCGCGACGACTTTCCCGACATGCCGGACGAATACGCCGCCGCCGGCGAACTGACGATCAATTATCGCGACGTCACCCGCAACATGATGGCGCGCGAGAAGGTGCTCTACGACGGCCATCCGGTGGCGGCGGTGGCCGCGATCAGCGAGTCCGTGGCGCGTGAGGCGCTCAAACTGATCAAGGTCGACTACCAGGTCCTGCCCCACGTCATCGACGTGCGGGAGGCGATGCGCCCGGACGCGCCGCTGCTGCACGAGGCGCAATACACGGAGGGGGTCAGCCCCAAACCGGACAAGCCCTCCAACATCGCCAAGCGCCTCGAATTTTCGCGCGGCGACGTGGCGGCGGGCTTCGCCCGGGCCGAGGTGATCGTCGAGCGCGAGTTCAACACCCAGCCGGTGCACCAGGGCTACATCGAGCCGCAGGCCTGTCTCGCCAGCACCACGGAAGACGGTCAGGTCGAGCTGTGGACCTCGACCCAGGGACACTTCATGTTCCGCGCCCAGTGCGCCAAGCTGCTGCAGATGGAGGTGAGCCGGATCCGCGTGACGCCGACCGAAATCGGCGGCGGCTTCGGCGGCAAGAACAACATCTACAACGAGCCCTTGGCCATCGTCCTGTCGCGGAAATCCCATCGGCCGGTGAAGATGGTGATGAGCCGCGAGGAGGTGTTCCGCGCCACCGGCCCGACCTCGGGCGGCAACGTCAAGGTCAGGCTGGGCGCCACGAAGGACGGCAGGATCACCGCGGCATTTGCCGAGCTCAACTTCCAGGCCGGGGCCTATCCCGGCTCCTCGGTGGCGCCGGCCTCGATGTGCGCCTTCACCCGCTACGACCTGGACAACGTCCGCGTCATCGGCCACGACGTCACCTGCAACCGCCCCAAGGTCGCCGCCTACCGGGCGCCGGGCGCGCCGATCGCGGCCTTCGCGGTGGAGAGCGCGATCGACGAGCTGGCCGGGAAGCTCGCCATCGACCCGATCGAGTTCCGCCTGAAAAACGCCGCCCGCGAAGGCACGCAGACCTATTACGGGCCGAAGCTGGGGACCATCGGCTACGTCGAGACGCTGGAGGCGGCGCGCGCCCATCCGCACTACCGTGCGCCGCTCGGGCCGGACCAGGGCCGCGGCGTGGCCACCGGCTTCTGGTTCAACATCGGCGGCGAGACCTCCGCCACGGTGAACATCAACGAGGACGGCACGGTGGCGCTGATGCACGGCACCTTGGACGTCGCCGGCGGTTCGCGCGCGGCGATGGCGATGATGGTGGCCGAGGAACTGGGCATTCCCTTCGAGCAGGTGCGGCCGATCGTCGGCGACACCGCCGTGCTCGGCTTCAACTTCATCACCGCCGGCAGCCGCGGCACCTTTGCCGGCGGCATGGCCTGCGTCACGGCGGCGCGCCAGGCGATCGACCGGTTGAGGACTCGCGTCGCCGCCATCCGCGAGGTGCCGGTCGAGGCGGTGATCTGGAAAGACGGGCAGGCCCGGCCGGCGGAGGGCAGCGCGATCCGGTTCGAGCCGATGAGCCTGGCCCAGATCGCCAGGCTCGCGGGCAAGACCGGCGGCACCATCGCCGGCCACGCCGAGATCAACGCCCAGGGCGCGGGCCCGGGCTTCGGCACGCACATCGTGGACGTCGCGGTGGATCGGGAGACCGGCGCGATCAGGGTGCTGCGCTATACCGCGGTGCAGGACGTGGGTCGCGCCATCCATCCCGCCTACGTCGAGGGCCAGCTCCAGGGCGGCGTCGCCCAGGGCATCGGCTGGGCGCTGAACGAGGAGTACGTCTATGGCGCCGACGGCGTGCTCCAGAATCCCGGCTTTCTCGACTACCGCATTCCGGTCGCCTCGGACCTGCCCTACATCGACACGGTGCTCGTCGAGGTGCCCAATCCCAATCACCCCTACGGGGTGCGCGGCTGCGGCGAGGTGCCGATCATCGCGCCCCTGGCCGCAATCGCGAATGCCGTCAGTCATGCGCTCGGCATCCGGCTGTGCGATCTGCCCTTGTCGCCGCCGCGGGTGGCGCGGGCGATCGCGGACCGGCCTGCTTGACCACTGAGCTTGGCCAGGATCTCGCTGTCTTCCGGCCTGGCGCTCTACACCGGCGGCGAGACCGCGATCGAGCTCGAGGTCGGCAACGTCCGCCAGCTGTTCGCCGCCCTGGGCGAGCGCTATCCGGAACTCGCGAGCCGACTGGAGACGGAGATCGCGGTCGCCATCGACGGCGAGATTTATCAGGACGCGCTGCTGCAGAAAATTGCCGGGGCGAGCGAGGTATTCCTGTTCCCGAAGATCGCCGGCGGCTGAGTCACTTCAAGGCCGGTCCTTGCAGCGGGTAGCCCGCACTCTCGAGCAACTGGTCCCATGCGCCCGCCTCGAAGCCCTGGCGCGCGGTCTTGCCGACCAGGATGGTCGGCACCATCAGCACCTTGCTGCCGGTGGCCTGCTCGAGCGCCGCGGCGTCGGCCACCGACTTCACCAATTGCTCGCGGTAGGGGACGCCGCGGCGCTTCAGGTAGTCGCGGGCGAGTTGGCACTCGGCGACGCAATCGGCGCCGGTATATAAGATCACCGGGAAGATGCGCGCCGCCCGCTTCTCGCTGTAGGAGGGGCCGCCGGTGTCGACCAGGTTGGGCGCGCCGAGCGGCGCCTGGCTGGGATCCTTGGCGTCGGGCGGGGGCGGCTGGTCCGAGTAATTCACCTGGCCGTCCCGGCCGATCCAGCGATAGGTGGTCTGCGCCTGCGCACTCGCCGCGTACAGGCTCAATGCGGCCAGCGAGCTGGCCAATAGCGCGCTGCGCAGGCGGCGGGCGTTCATGGTCCGGACATGCCGTTGTGGCGCAGCAGCGCATCGACGCGCGGCTCGCGGCCGCGGAAGGCGCGGAAAGAGTCGAGCGCCGGGCGCGAACCGCCGACGGCGAGAATCTCGCGCCAGAAGCGCTCGCCGGTGGCCGGATCGAGCACGCCGCCGGCTTGCCCGGCGCTCTCCTCGAAAGCCTCGAAGGCGTCGGCGGACAGCACCTCCGCCCACTTGTAGCTGTAGTAGCCGGCGGCGTAGCCGCCGGCGAAGATGTGCGAGAAGCTGTGCGGCAGGCGCTGCCAGTCCGGCGGCGTGAACACCGCCACCTCGCGCCTGACCTTGGCCAGCAGATCGAGCACGCTCCCGCCCGGCGCCAGCTCGCTGTGCACCAGCAGGTCGAACAGGCCCAGCTCGACCTGGCGCAGCGCGTCCATGCCGGCCTGGAAGTTCTTCGCCGCCAGCATCTTGTCGTAGAGTTCGCGCGGCAGCGGCGCGCCGGACTCGACGTGGGCGCTCATGCCCGAGAGCACCTGCCACTCCCAGCAGAAGTTCTCCATGAACTGGCTGGGCAGTTCGACCGCATCCCATTCGACCCCGTGGATGCCCGAGACCGGCAGTTCATCGACCTGGGTGAGCAGATGGTGCAGGCCGTGGCCGCACTCGTGGAACAGGGTGATCACCTCGTCGTGGGTGAAGCAGGCGGGCTTGTCCCCGACCGGGCCGGAGAAGTTGCAGTTGAGATAGGCGACCGGGACCTGGACGCCGGCGGCGATCCGGCGCCGGGCGATCGCCTCGTCCATCCAGGCGCCGCCGCGCTTCTCCTCCCGGGCGTAGAGGTCGAGGTAGAAGCGGCCGACCAGCTCGCCGGCGCGCGTGATGCGGAACAAGCGCACGTCGGGGTGCCAGGCGGGCGCGCTGTCTTGTTCCAGCTTCACGCAAAACAGCGCCTCGATCACCCCGAACAGGCCGCGGATCACCTGCGGCTCCGGGAAGTACTGCTTCACCTCGTCGCCGGAAAAGGCGTAGCGGCGCTGCTTCAGCTTCTCCGACGCCCAGGCCAGATCCCAGCTCTCCAACTCTCCCAGTCCCAGCTCGGCGCGGGCGAAGTCCCTGAGTTCCGCGACGTCTTTTTCGGCGTAGGGGCGGGCCTTGGCGGCGATCTCGCGCAGGAAGCTCGCGACCTCCTGCGGCGAGTCGGCCATCTTCGGCACCAGCGACAGCTCCGCGTAGTTGCCGTAGCCCAGGAGCTTCGCCTCCTCGGCGCGCAGCGCCAGGATCCTGTCGATCAGCGCGGAGTTGTCCCATTCGGGTTTGCCCAGCTCCGAGGCGCGGGTGGCGTAGGCGCGGTACATGCGGGCGCGCAGCGCGCGGTCGTCGGCGTACTGCATCAGCGGCTGGTAGGAGGGCGCGCGCAGGGTGAATTTCCAGCCGGACAATCCGTCCTTTTCGGCCGCGGCGCGCGCCGCCCGGCGCTCGTCCTCGGGCAGGCCGGCGAGCGAGGCCGCGTCGGTCACGTGCTCGCTGTGGGCGTTGGTGGCATCGAGCAGGTTCTCGGAGAACCGGGTCTCGATCTCGGCCAGTTCTTCCTGGATCGCCTTGAAGCGCGGCTTGTCGGATTCGGGCAGCTCGGCGCCCGACAGGCGGAAGTCGCGGATGTCGTTGTCGATGATCCGGCGCCGCGCGGCGGTCAGCTGCGCGTATTCCGGACCTTGGGCGAGCGCCTTGAACTTGGCGAACAGCGCCAGATTCTGGCCCAGTTCGGAGTAGAAGCGCGTCACCTCGGGCAGCATCGCGTTGTGGGCTTCGCGCCAGGGCGGCACGTCATTGACCGAGTGCAGATGGCCGACGATGCCCCAGGCGCGGGAGAGGCGCTCGCCGGCGTCGGTCAGCGGCTGCACGAAGTCCGCCCAGGTGGCCGGCGTCGCGGGCGCGGCGAGCCTCTCCACCGCGGCGCGGTTCTCGGCGAGGAGCTGGCCGATCGCGGGCACGACGTGCTCCGGCGCGATCGCGTCGAAACGCGGCAGGCCGGAGAAATCGAGCAGCGGGTTCATCGGCCGGTCAGGCGGGACAGGGCTTCGTGGTACTTGGCGCTGGTCTTGCTGATGATCTCGGCCGGCAGCTTCGGTCCCGGCGCCCGCTTGTTCCAGTCCAGGGTCTCCAGGTAGTCGCGCAGGTACTGCTTGTCGAAGGACGGCGGACTCGAGCCGACCTGGTACTGGTCGGCGGGCCAGAAGCGCGAGGAGTCCGGGGTCAGCGCCTCGTCGATCAGATACAGCTTGCCCGCCTCGTCCTGGCCGAACTCGAACTTGGTGTCGGCGATGATGATGCCGCGGCCCCGCGCATACTCGGCCGCCTCGGTGTACAGACGCAGGGTGAGGTCGCGCACCGTGGCGGCGAGACTCGCCCCGAGCAGCTGCTCGACCCGGCCGAAATCGATGTTCTCGTCGTGGCTGCCCATCTCCGCCTTGGTCGAGGGGGTGAATAGCGGCTGCGGCAGTTTCTCCGCGAGCTTGAGGCCCGGGGGCAGAGCGATGCCGCAGACGGCGCCGCTGGCCTGGTAGTCCTTCCAGCCCGAGCCGATCAGGTAGCCGCGCGCCACCGCCTCGACCGGCAGGGGCCTGAGGCGTCTGACCACGATGGCGCGACCGCGCACCTGCGCGCGCTCCGCCTCGCCCTGGACCACGCTCTCGGGATCGACGCCGGTCAGGTGGTTGGGGACGACGTGGGCGAGTCTTTCGAACCAGAAATTGGCCACCGCCGTCAGCACCTCGCCCTTGCCCGGGATCGGGTCGGGCAGGATCACGTCGAAGGCGGAGAGACGGTCGGTGGTGACGATCAGCAGGCGCTGCTCATCGACGGCGTAGATGTCGCGTACCTTGCCGCGACCCAGGAGCGGCAGGCTGGCAATCGAGGATTCGTAGAGGGCTGACATGGCGGTGGGCAATGGATGAAAAGGAATGATTTTACACATTACTCGCCGCCGTTTCCCGGCCGGGGCCGACGCGCGTTTAGGGCGCGGCCCCGGCAGCTCACGCTCAGTTCACGATCTGGTTGAGTTCCCCGGACTTGTAGCGCTCGGCCATCTTGTCCAGCGACAGCGGCTTGATCTTCGAGGCCATGCCGGCGCTGCCGAAGGCCTGGTAGCGCGCCACGCAGATCTCCTTGGCGGCCTTCTGCGCGTCGGCGAGGAACTTGCGCGGATCGAACTCGGCGGGTTTCTCGGCCATCAGGCGGCGCATCGCGCCGGTCATCGCCAGACGGATGTCGGTGTCGATATTGACCTTGCGCACGCCGTGCTTGATGCCGGTGACGATCTCCTCGACCGGCACGCCGTAGGTCTCCTTCATCTGGCCGCCGTACTTGCGGATGATCTCCAGCCATTCCTGCGGCACCGAGCTCGAGCCGTGCATCACCAGGTGGGTGTTGGGGATGCGGGCGTGGATTTCCTTGATCCGCCCGATCGCCAGGATGTCGCCGGTCGGCTTGCGGGTGAACTTGTAGGCGCCGTGCGAGGTGCCGATGGCGATGGCGAGCGCGTCGCACTGCGTCCGCTTGACGAAGTCGGCGGCCTGGTCGGGATCGGTCAGGAGCTGCTCGCGCGTCATCTGCCCTTCGGCGCCGTGGCCGTCCTCCTTGTCGCCCTGCATGGTCTCGAGCGAACCCAGGACGCCCAGCTCCGCCTCGACGGTGACGCCGATGGCGTGGGAGAAATCGACCACCTGGCGCGAGGTGGCGACGTTGTAATCGTAACTGGAGGGGGTCTTGCCGTCCTCCTTCAGCGAGCCGTCCATCATCACGCTGGAGAAGCCGGAGCGGATCGCGCCCATGCACACCGCCGGGCTCTGGCCGTGGTCCTGGTGCATCACCACCGGGATGTGCGGGTAGGCCTCGATCGCCGCCAGGATCAGGTGGCGCAGGAAGGGTTCGGTGGCGTATTTGCGGGCGCCGGCCGAGCCCTGCATGATCACCGGACTGTCGGTCTCGTCGGCGGCTTCCATGATCGCGCGCACCTGCTCCAGGTTGTTCACGTTGAAAGCCGGCAGGCCGTAGCCGTGCTCGGCGGCGTGGTCGAGCAATTGGCGCATGGATACGAGGGGCATGATGGTCTCCTGTTATGGTTAATTGGGGGTTCGGTGCTCGCCGACGCGGACGATCTTGAGCGTGTTGGTGCCGCCGGGCGTGCCGATCGGCTCGCCGATGGTGAGCACGATCAGGTCGCCCAGTTCGGCCGCGCCGGCGCGGATCAGTTCTTCCTCGGCGGCGAACAAGAGTTCGTCGCGGTCGTGTCCGGCGTAGCGGATCAGCAGCGGCGTCACGCCCTTGAAGCAACTGACCTTGTCGCGCGTGCGGGTCGAGGGGGTCAGCGCGTAGATCGGCACGCCGCAGTCCAGGCGCGACATCCACAGCGCCGTCGCGCCCGATTCGGTGAGTGCGGCGATCGCCTTGACCTTGAGGTGCACCGCGGTGAATAGCGCCGCCATGGCGATCGACTGATCGATGCGGGTGAACACCCGGTCGAGGAAGTGCCGGTCGAGCGCGACCTCGTCGGATTTTTCCGCCTCGACGCAGACGCGCACCATCGCCTCGACCGTCTCCACCGGGTACTGGCCGGCGGCGGTCTCGGCCGAGGTCATCACCGCGTCGGTGCCGTCCAACACCGCGTTGGCGACGTCGGAGACCTCGGCGCGGGTGGGCACCGGGCTGCTGATCATCGACTCCATCATCTGCGTCGCGGTGATGACGAACTTGTTCATCTCGCGCGAGGTCCGGATGATGCGCTTTTGCAGCGCCGGCACCGCGGCGTCGCCGACCTCGACGGCGAGGTCGCCGCGCGCCACCATGACGCCGTCGGTGGCGTGGAGGATGTCCTCGAGATTGGCGATGGCCTCGACGCGCTCGATCTTGGCGATCAAGAGCGCGCTGGAGCCGGCGGCGGCGAGAAGGTCGCGCGCCTGGCGCATGTCGCTGCCCGACTTGGGAAAGGAGACGGCGACGAAGTCGACGTCGAGGGCGGCCGCGGTCCGGATGTCCTCCCTGTCCTTGGCGGTCAGGGCCGGCGCGGTGAGGCCGCCGCCTTGCTTGTTGATGCCCTTGTTGTTCGACAGTTCGCCGCCGTGGCGCACCTTGCAGTGGATGCGTCGGTTCTCGATGCGCAGGATGTCCATGACGATGCGGCCGTCGTTGAACAGCAGCACGTCGCCGGGCGCCACGTCCTCGACCAGTTCGGGATAATCGAGGCCGACGTGATCGGCGTCGCCCAGACGGCACTCGGCGTCGAGCACGAAGTTCTGGCCTGACTTCAGCATCACCTTGTCGGCCGCGAACTTGCCGACGCGGATCTTCGGCCCCTGCAGGTCGGCCATCACGCCGACCACCCGGCCCGCCGCCTGCGCCGCGTGGCGCAGCGCCGCGACGCGATCGCGGTGGTCGGCGGCCGTGCCGTGCGAGAAGTTGAGCCGCACCACGTCGGCGCCGGCTTCGACCAGCTTGGCCAGCACCGCCGGATCGGAGGAGGCGGGGCCTAAGGTGATGACGATCTTGGTGAAGCGGTGCATAAGGGGTTACCGGAGTGGGGTTACCGGAGGCGGTGGGCCGCCCTGTCCGGCCCGGCCAGCGGGTCTGGCCGGGTCAGTCCTTGGCCCGCTGTTCGAGCACTTCGACCGCGGGCAGCTTCTTGCCTTCGAGGAACTCCAGGAAGGCGCCGCCGCCGGTGGAAATGTAGCTCACCTCTTTTGCGATGCCGTACTTGGCGATCGCCGCCAGGGTGTCGCCGCCGCCGGCGATCGAATAGGCTTTGGAGGCGGCGATGGCGCGCGCCAGGGTCTCGGTGCCGTGCGCGAACTGGTCGAACTCGAACACCCCGACCGGGCCGTTCCAGACGATGGTGCCGGCGCGGCCGATCTCCTCGGCCAGGCGTTGCGCGGTGCGCGGGCCGATGTCGAGGATCATGTCTGCCGCTGCCACGCTCCGGGCGTCCTTCACCGTCGCGGCGGCGGCGGCCGAGAACTCGGTCGCCGTGACCACGTCGTCGGGGATCGGCACCGAGGCGCCGCGCTTGTTCATCATCTCGATGATGGCGCGCGCCTCGGGGACCAGGTCGGCTTCGGCCAGCGACTTGCCGATCGGCAGGCCGGCGGCGAGCATGAAGGTGTTGGCGATGCCGCCGCCGACGATCAGGCGGTCCACCTTGTCCGCCAGCGCCTTCAGGATGGTCAGCTTGGACGAGACCTTGGAGCCGGCGACGATCGCCAAGAGCGGCTTGGCCGGCGCATTCAAGGCGCGTCCCAGCGCGTCCAGCTCGGCCGCCAGCAGCGGGCCGGCGCAGGCGATCGGCGCGTACCTGGCGATGCCGTGGGTGGTCGCCTCGGCGCGATGGGCGGTGCCGAAGGCGTCATTGACGTAGATGTCGCAGAGCTTGGCCATCTTCCGCGCCAGCTCCTCGGCGTTCTTCTTTTCCCCCTTGTTCACCCGGCAGTTTTCCAGCAGCACGACCTCGCCGGGCGCGACCGCCACGCCGTCCACCCAGTTCTGCTGCAGGCGCACCGGCTTGCCCAGCAGTTCGGACATCCTCTTGGCGACCGGCGCCAGGCTGTCTTCGGGCTTGAACTCGCCCTCGGTCGGGCGGCCGAGGTGGGAGGTGACCATCACCGCCGCGCCCGCTCCGAGCGCGTATTCGATGGCGGGCAGCGAGGCGCGGATCCGCGTGTCCTCGGTGATGTTGCCCTCGTCGTCCTGCGGCACGTTGAGGTCGGCGCGGATGAACACGCGCTTGCCGCGCAAGTTCTGATCGGAGAGTCGTTTGAAGTTCATGTCGAAAGAACAGATGTCGATGGTGAGTGGGGTTCCGCCGCCGGGCCGCCCCAAGGCGGAACAGCGTAAGCACTGCGAGTGTAACGAGCCGTAGTCACCCCCTTCCCTGGGAAGGGGGTCGGGGGGAAGGCGGTCACTTGGCTATCACCCGGACCATCTCCAGCACCTTGCTGGAATAGCCCCACTCGTTGTCGTACCAGGACACCACCTTGACGAAGGTGCCGTCCAGGGCCATGCCGGCGTCGGCGTCGAACACCGAGGTGCAGCTCTCGCCGCGGAAGTCGGTGGATACCACCTTCTCCTCCGTGTAGCCCAGCACGCCCTTCATCGCGCCCTGGGAGGCGGCCTTCATCGCGGCGCAGATGTCCTTGTAGGTGGCTTCCTTGACCAGTTCCACGGTGAGGTCGACCACCGACACGTCTGAGGTGGGCACGCGGAAGGACATGCCGGTGAGCTTCTTGTTGAGTTCCGGGATGACCACGCCGACGGCCTTGGCGGCACCGGTCGAGGACGGGATGATGTTCTCCAGGATGCCGCGGCCGCCGCGCCAGTCCTTGTTGGACGGGCTGTCGACGGTCTTCTGGGTGGCGGTGGCGGCGTGCACCGTGGTCATCAGGCCGCGCTTGATGCCCCAGGTGTCGTGCAGCACCTTGGCCACCGGCGCCAGGCAGTTGGTGGTGCACGACGCGTTGGAGATGATCGTCTGGCCGGCGTAGGTCTCGTCGTTTACGCCGAACACGAACATCGGCGTGTCGTCCTTGGAGGGGGCGGACATGATCACCTTCTTGGCGCCGGCGGCGAGGTGCTTGGCGGCGGTCTCCTTGGTCAGGAACAGGCCGGTGGACTCGATGACGATGTCGGCGCCCACCTCGTTCCACTTCAGCTCGGCGGGGTCCTTGACCGCGGACAGGCGGATCTTCCTGCCATTGACCACCAGGGTGCTGCCCTCGACCGAGACCTGCCCCTTGAAGCGGCCATGCACCGAATCGTAGCTCAGCATGTAGGCCAGGTAGTCGGGCTCGAGCAGGTCGTTGATGCCGACGATCTCGATGTCGGCGAAATTTTGCGTTGCTGCGCGCAACACCATGCGGCCGATGCGGCCGAATCCGTTGATGCCGACTTTGATGCTCATGTTTTCAGCTCCAGAAATAAAAGTTAAAGCACGCCCTTCACCGTGGCGACGACGTGCTCCACGGTGAAGCCGAACTCCTTGAACAGCACGCCGGCCGGGGCCGACTCGCCGAAGCGGTCGAGGCCGACCACCGCCCCTTCCAGTCCCACGTACTTGTGCCAGCCGTCGGTCACCCCCGCCTCGATTGCGACCCGCTTGCTGCCGCGGGGCAGGACCGATTCCCGGTAAGCCTGATCCTGGCGGTCGAAGACGTTGGTCGAGGGCATCGACACCACGCGGGTACTGATCCCTTGTTCGGCCAGCTTGAGCTGCGCCTTCATGGCCAGGTCGATCTCGGAGCCGGTGGCGATCAATACCGCCGCGGGTTTGCCGGAACAATCCGAGATCACGTAGCCGCCGCGGCGGATATTGGCGAGGGTCTGCGCGTCCCGCTTGACGAAGGGCAGGTTCTGGCGCGACAGGCACAGCGAACTCGGCCCGTCGGCTCTCTCGATCGCGGCGGTCCAGGCGACGATGGTCTCCATCGTGTCGCAGGGACGCCAGACGTCCATGTTGGGGATCAGGCGCAGGCTGGCGATCTGCTCCACCGGCTGGTGGGTCGGACCGTCCTCGCCCAGGCCGATCGAGTCGTGGGTGAACACGCAGATCTGGCGCTGCTTCATCAGCGCCGCCATGCGCAGCGCGTTGCGGGCGTATTCCGAGAACATCAGGAAGGTGGCGGTGTAGGGAATCAGACCGCCGTGCAGGCTGACGCCGTTGGCCAGCGCGGTCATGCCGAATTCGCGCACGCCGTAGTGGATGTAGTTGCCGCCGCTGTCCTTGGAAACGCTCTTCGAACCTGACCACAGGGTCAGGTTGGAGCCGGCCAGGTCGGCCGAGCCGCCGAGCAGTTCGGGCAGCTTGGGCGCCAGCGCCTCGATGCTGTTCTGGCTGGCTTTCCGCGTGGCGATGGTCTCGCCCTTGGCATTCACCTTGTCGATGACGGCGGCGACGTGGGCCTGCCAGTCGGCCGGCAGGCGGCGGTCGACGACGCGGCGCTCGAACTCGGCGGCCAGCTCGGGGTGCGCCTGGGCGTAATGGGCGAAGCGGCGCTTCCAGTCGTCTTCCAGGGCCTTGCCCTTGGCGCGCCCGTCCCAGGCTTCATAGACCTCCCGGGGAATCTCGAAGGGCGGGAAGTTCCAGCCGATGTGCGGGCGCGCCGCGGCGATCTCCGCGTCGCCCAGCGGCGCGCCATGGACGTCGTGGCCGCCGGCCTTGTTGGGCGAGCCCATGCCGATCACCGTCTTGCAGCAGATCAGGGTCGGCCGGTCCTGGGCTTTCGCCTCGGTGATTGCGCAGTGGAGCGCCTCCGGATCGTGGCCGGGGACCTTGGCGATCACGTTCCAGCCGTAGGCCTCGAAGCGCTTCGGCGTGTCGTCGGTGAACCAGCCCTCGACGTGGCCGTCGATCGAGATGCCGTTGTCGTCGTAGAAGGCGATCAGCTTACCTAGGCGCAGGGTGCCGGCGAGCGAACAGGCCTCGTGCGAGACGCCCTCCATCAGGCAGCCGTCGCCGAGAAAGCAGTAGGTGCGGTGATCGACGATGGCGTGGCCGGGGCGGTTGAACTCGGAGGCCAGCAGCTTCTCCGCCAGCGCCATGCCGACGGCGTTGGCGATGCCCTGGCCGAGCGGCCCGGTGGTGGTCTCCACCCCGGGCGTGTAGCCGTATTCCGGGTGGCCCGGGGTCTTGCTGTGGAGCTGGCGGAATTGCTTGATGTCCTCGATCGACAGAGCGTAGCCGGTGAGGTGCAGCAGCGCATAGAGCAGCATCGAACCGTGGCCGTTGGAGAGCACGAAGCGGTCGCGGTCGGGCCAGTGGGGATTGGCCGGGTTGTGCCGCAGGTGGTGGTTCCACAGCACCTCGGCGATCTCGGCCATGCCCATCGGCGCCCCCGGGTGGCCCGAGTTGGCCTTTTGCACGGCATCCATGGCCAGGGCGCGGATGGCGCTGGTGAGATTGTTGAACACGGGCGGCTCGAAGTCGCTGAAGCTTGAGTTGGACATCTGGATTCCTCGGTCGGTCAGGCCCGGCGAAACCGACAATTATCGGCGAAACCGGGCAGGTTTGGCTAGTGCCATGGAAGCCGGCACCGGTTTTGGCGATTCACGCCCGCTTGCGGTTCTCCATCAGGCGCAGGATCAGCGGCGTGAAGATCAGTTGCATCGACAGTTCCATCTTGCCGCCGGGAACGACGATGATGTTCGGCCGCGACATGAAGGAGTCATGGATCATGTTGAGCAGGTAGGGAAAGTCGATGCCCTTGGGATTGCTGAAACGGATCACCACGAAGGATTCGTCCAGCGTCGGGATGTCGCGGGCGATGAACGGATTGGAGGTGTCCACCGTCGGCACGCGCTGGAAATTGACGTGGGTCTGGGAGAACTGCGGCGTGATGTAGTTCACGTAGTCGGGCATGCGCCGCAGGATGGTGTCGACCACCGCTTCGGTCGAATAGCCGCGCGCGGTCTTGTCGCGCTGCAGCTTCTGGATCCATTCCAGGTTGATGATCGGCACCACGCCCACCAGCAGGTTGGCGTGCCGGGCGATATTGACCTTGTCGGTCACCACGGCGCCGTGCAGCCCCTCGTAGAACAGCATGTCGGTGCCGCCGGGGAGATCCTCCCAGGGGGTGAAGGTGCCCGGCTCCTGCTTGTAGGGGGCGGCCTCCTCGGCGTTGTGCAGGTACTTCCTGACCCGCCCCGTGCCGGTCTCGCCGTAGGTCCGGAACAGCGCCTCCAGCTCTTCGAGCAGGTTGGCTTCCGGGCCGAAGTGGCTGAAGTGGTTGTTGCCGGTCTTGGCCGCCTCGGCCATCGCGATCTTCATCTCCTTGCGGTCGTAGCGATGGAAGGAGTCGCCCTCGATGGTCGCGGCCTGGATGTGCTCGCGGCGGAAGATGTGCTGGAAGGTGCGGGTCACCGACGAGGTGCCCGCACCCGAAGAACCGGTGATGGCGACGATGGGATGCTTGATCGACATGAAAACTCCTGAGCCGGCCGGAGCCGTATGGGATTATTTTTGGGTCATGAACGGCTATTGTGTGCGAAACAGCGAGCGCGTGCCGAACAGCGGCGAGTCGAAGCCGGCGGGTTCCAGGCCGCTGGCATAGTCGGCGTGGTAGCTACTGATCCGATCGACCTCGTGCTTCGAGCCGAAGATCAGGGGCACGCGCTGGTGCAGTTCCGAGGGCTGCACCGTCATCAGGCGATGGCGCCCGGTGGTGGCCGCGCCGCCGGCCTGCTCGACGATGAAGGACACCGGATTGGCTTGCGTGAGCAGGTGCAGGCGACCGGGTTGATCCGGATACCTGTTGTCCTTGGGATAAATGAAGACGCCGCCGCGCACCAGGATACGGTAGGTCTCGGCCACCAGCGAGGCGACCCAGCGCATGTTGAAATCCTTGGCCCGGTGCCCGGTCTTGCCGTCCAGACACTCCTCGACGTAGCGCTTCACCGGCGGTTCCCAGAAACGTTCGTTGGCGGCGTCGATGGCGAACACGCTGGTGTCTTCGGGAATGCGCATCGTCGGGTGGGTGAGGATGAATTCGCCGATGTCGCGGTCGAGGGTGAAGCCATTGACGCCGTGGCCGGTGGTCAGCACCAGCAGCGTCGAGGGACCGTAGAGGGCGAAGCCGGCGCAGACCTGCTCGGTGCCCGGCTGGAGGAAGTCGTCCTGCTTGGCCGCCTTGCCCGGCCGGGGGCTCCTCAGGATGGAGAAGATGGTGCCGACGGAAAGATTCACGTCGAAGTTGGAGGAACCGTCGAGCGGATCGAACAGCAGCAGGTACTTGCCGCGCGGGTGCTTGCCCGGGATCGGGCAGAGCGCCTCGCTCTCCTCGGAGACCATGCCGGCCAGATGCCCGGACCAGCCGTTGGCGCTTTGCATCACCTCGTTGCTGACGACGTCGAGCGGCTTTTGCTCCTCGCTCGGGGCGAGGCCCAGTCCGCCCCTGGCGACGGCGTTGCTGATCACCTTGCAGGCGGTGCCGACGTCGCTCAACAGGCCGGAGAACTCGCCGGTGGCGTGGGCGTGGTGGCGCTGTTCCTCGATGATGAACTGCGTTAGCGTGATGCGGCCGTGTTGCATGTGTCCCCCTCTTGGTCTGGCGCCCGGTCGTGTCTGCCGAGGTCTTGGCGGGCAGAATTCCCCCTCGCCCGAAATTTAATGCGCATCACCCATAAGCGCCATTCACTTTTTCTTATGATAGGAATAAGGCGGACATGACTTCGGCGTTTTCTTCCCCCGCCGCTCATCGCGTCAGCTCCAGATAGAGCCTGGGCAGCCGCTCCGGCAGGCGCTCTATCCGGTCCAGCACCATGAAGCGGTTGGCGCCGAAGATGGCCGAGACGTAGGCGTCGGCGCCCGGATCGAGGCTGAAGCAGAAGGTGAATACGCCGGCGGCGGCGAGTTCCTCGACCGCGCGGCGTGCGTCGGCGTGCAGATATTGGCCGTCCTCGACATCGACGTCGGCCGGCTCCCCGTCGGTCAGGAGCAAGAGCAGCTTCTTCTCCGAGCCGCGTCCGGCCAGAGCGTGGCCGGCGTGGCGCAGCGCCGCGCCCATGCGCGTCGACAAGCCGCCTTCGATGCCGGCGAGCCTGGCCTTGGTCACCTCGTCCCAGCCTTCCGTGTAGCCCTTGATGTGGCTGTAGCGCAGCTCGTGGCGGCTGTTCGAGGCGAAGCCGGCGATGGCGTAAGGGTCGCCCAGGGCGGCCAGCGCCCAGCCGAGCAGCGAGACCGCTTCGCGCGACAGCTCCAGGACGCTGGATTCGGCGCCGGGCGGCGTCTGCTTGACCGATTCCGACAGATCGAGCAGCACCTGCACCGAGATGTCCCGCTCGTAGGGCTCGGCGCGGGTGTGGATGCGCGGGTCGGGGCTGATGCCGCTGCGCGTGTCGATCAGCGCGGCGATGGCCGGATCGAGGTCGATCTCCGGCCCCTCCTCCTGGCGGCGGATCAGCTTCCTCCCCTGGGGCTTCAAGAGCTCGATCAGGCGCTGCAGCGGCCGCGCCAGCGCCGCGTGCTTTTCCAGCAGGCGATCGATCACCGCGGGGTCGCCCGACGCCTGCAGCGCCTCATAGACGGTCACCCAGTCGGGGCGGTAGCCGCCCGCGACGTAGTCCCATTCCTGCTGGTGCCGCACGATCGGCCCGCCGCCGTCGGCGGCGCGGGTCCTGGGGTTGGCGACGTGGTGGTCGGAATGGAACTCGTCCTCGTCGTCGGTATCCTCGAGGAAGATCCACAGGTAGCGGTTGTCGTCGCGGTAGCCGACCTCGGTGTCGCGAAAGAATACCTTGGGCGAGCGGAAATCGGCGTGATGGATTCGGGTCAGGTAGTCCACCCCGAGTTCGACAGCAATGCCGCCGTCTTCCGGGTCCCGCTGCATCCGTTCGTGGAAGCGGTCGACCGCGGCGAGCAGATCCGGATCTTGGTAGCCGTGCCGCGGATCGAGCAGCGCCAAAGAGAGCATCGCCGCCTGGTGGCGGATGCAGGAGTGGCCGGGCGGGCAGTCGCCCGGCCGCGGCCTGGGGTGCAGCGCCAGCCACAGCCGGCGCAGTCCCGGGTAGCGCTTGATGGCCAGCCATTCGACCCGCGCGTCCTCGAAGGTCTCGATGATCAGTTGCTGGTAACGGTTGAAATTGTCGGCGATCAGCGGCCGGGTCCACAACCGGTGCGCCGCCAGGTGGGCGATCGCGGCGCGGTAGCGGTCCAGGCCCGAGATCGGCCCCCGGCTCTCGTAGGCGTCGGGCAGATGAAACCCCAGGCGGTCGAGGTGCGGCCAGGACCTGCGTTCGATGTCGAAGGCCTGGGAGTAGGGCGTGAATTCATCCTCGAGCGCCCAGAAGCTCTTCAGCGTCAGCCTGAGCTCGCGCTCGTGGTCCGCGAGCAGCGTACCGTGCCGCTCGCGCGTCAGCGCTGCCCGGGCGTCCGCGGCCTGCAGCGAGAAATAGTCCGCCGCCCGGTGCAGCTGGCCGCGGTAGCTCTTCAGGCCGTAATCGACCCAGTTCATCACGCCGCCGATGGTCACCTGCGCCAGCAGCGAGTCCACCTGATCGAGGAAGCTCGGCAGTGCATCGGGCGCCTGTTCGGCGATGCTGCGCACGACGTCGGCATAGACCTGCAGCGCTTCGAAGCTCTCCAGCCTCCGGGCCACCGCCGGCAGCCCGGAAAGGTAAGGCGCGATCGCCGCGACGGCGCCCGCTGCGGAGAGGCTGCGGGCCATCGCCGCCGCTTCCGGGATCAGCGCCTCGCCGCAGCGGGCGGCCGCCGCCGGCAGGGCTTCGAGGAAGATCAGCGGCAGCTCCTGGCCGCGGCCCAGCGCGCAAACCGAGGAGGCGCCATCGAGCCAGGCCTCGACGCCGGCGGGCGTGAGCAGGCGCTGCGCTTCGGCCAGACAACCGGGAAAGACCTGGTCTACGCGCGCGACGTTGCAGCGCAGGCGGCTGCGATGAGCGTTGAGGTCGTCGGCCACGGCCGATGCCTCAGCCGACGATCAGGTCGATCGCGTGTTCCAGCGTCGAGCGGATGTCGCCGTCGTCGGTGATCGGCCGCACCAGCGCCATGCGGCAGGCATCTTGGGCGGCCACTCCTTGGCCGATCAGCTTCGCCGCATAGACCAGCAGGCGGGTCGAGATGCCTTCCTCCAGCCCGTGTCCCTTCAGGGCCCGGGCGCGTTCGGCGATGGCGACCAGCTTGGCCGCGAGCCCGATCTCGACGCCGGTCTCGCGGGCGACGATGGCGGCCTCGGCGTCGGCATCGGCGTAATCGAATTCCAGCGCGGAGAAGCGCTGCTTGGTCGACTGCTTGAGGTCCTTGATCAGGCTCTGGTAGCCCGGATTGAAGGAGATCACCAGCTGGAAGTCGGGATGGGCGTGGACCAGCTCGCCCTTCTTGTCGAGCGGCAGGACGCGCCGGTAGTCGGTGAGCGGATGGATCACCACCGTGGTGTCCTTGCGCGCCTCGACGATCTCGTCCAGATAGCAGATCGCCCCCAGGCGCGCCGCCAGCGTCAGCGGCCCGTCCTGCCAGCGCGTGCCGTCCCGGTCGAGCAGGAAGCGGCCGACCAGATCGGCGGCACTCATGTCCTCGTTGCAGGCGACGGTGATGAGCGGCCGGTCGAGCAGCCAGGCCATGTGTTCGACGAAGCGCGACTTGCCGCAGCCGGTCGGCCCCTTGATCATCACCGGCAGGCGGGCGGCGTAGGCCGCCCGGTACAGCTCGACCTCCCGGCCCTGGGCCTGGTAGTAGGGCTCGGCGGCGATCCGATAAGGGTCGATGGCGTTCATCGCGCTCGTCCCCTCCTTACTTGTGCGCCTTCAGCGACTCGCGCCAGCCCGGGTAGAGCCGGTCGGCGTCGGCGCTGAAGCTCTCGAAGGCGCCCTTCAGTTCCGGGTGCTCCTTGGCATAGTCGATCAGGTTGACCTTCGCCATCCAGGCGTCGCGCGCCTGCTTCAGCGATTTCGCCCCGGCGACGCCGCCGTCCTTGTGGCCGAAGGCGCCGCCGCCCGAGGTCTGGATGACGTTGCAGTGGCCCAGGTTGTCGAAGAAGCCGGGCAGGCGCAGCGCGTTCATGCCGCCGGAGATGATCGGGGTGGTGGCTCTCATGCCCTGCCACTCCTGGTGGTAGAACGGGCCGTCGGCGCTGTCGCGCTCCAGCATGTAGGCGATGTTGCGGTCGTCCTTCGCGCTCTCCATCTTGCCGTAGCCCATGGTGCCGACGTGGATGCCCGAGGCGCCCTGCAGGCGGGACATCTTGCAATGGACGAAGGCGGTGTAGCCGCGCTTGGACTGCGGGCTGGTCACGGCGCCGTGGCCGGCGCGGTGGTAGTGCAGGAACTGGGACGGGAAGCGGCGGCGGCAGGTGGTGATCGCGGTCGGGCCGGCGACGTAGCCGTCGACCAGGAAGGCGACGTGGGAAGCGTTCTCGGCGAAGGTCTCGAGGATGTACTCGCCGCGCGCGATCATCTCGAAGGGATCGTCGGCGGTGATGTTGGCCGAGAAGATCTTGGCCTCGCCGGTCTTGTCCTGGGCGCGGCGCATGGCGTCGGCGACCAGGCGGATGGTGTCCTTGAGCGGCGCGAACACCTGGTTGCCCTGCGGCTCGTCGTTCTTGATGAAGTCGCCGCCCAGCCAGAACTGGTAGCAGGCGTCGGCGAAGGGCTGCGGGCGCAGGCCGAGCTTGGGCTTGATGATGGTGCCCACGACCATGCCGCCATTCTCCAGCGGCCGGCCCAGGGTGCGCCACATGTCGACGATGTTCACCGCCGGGCCGTCGAACAGCGCCAGGAATTTCGGCGGGATGTAGATGTCGTGCATCTTCGAGTATTCGACGTCGCCCATGCCCTGGTTGTTGCCGATGGTCAGGGTCCACACCGAGGCCAGCATGGCGCGGCCGTCGATGATGTTGCGGTCGAACAGCTCGACCGGGTAGGCGATCTTGACCAGCTCGCGCGCCTCGTCGATCTCATAGACCAGCGCATCGACGCCGCGGGTGAAGTCGTCGGTGGTGCCGACCTCGACGTTGGTGCCGGTCGAGGATTCCGCGGCGAAGTGAGCGGCGGTGGCGAGGAAGTCGCCGTAGCCGGCCTTGGGCTTCATGATATAGGCGCACAGCACGTGACGGCCGCCGGCGATCAGGTCGGCCTCCTTGAGGTCGAGGCGCGCGTAGCGGTTCGATTGATCCATGATGTTTTTCTCTCCGTCCTGGGTTGATGGGCTCAGCGGTAAAATCTTGATGGCATCATAGTGCGCGCCATCCATAAAAGACATTCACAGATTTTTATGGCAATCATAAGTTGGCATGGTGGCCGTGCCAGCGCACCAGATCGCCCAGCCCGACCGCCGCGAGGTCGGGCAGGACGGCCAGCGCGCCCTGGAAATCCTGGCCGCGGGTGTAGTCATTGACGCTCACCACGGTCGGGATGCCGGCGGCCAGGCTGGCGGCCAGGCCGTTGCCCGAATCCTCCAGCGCCAGGCAGGCGCCGGCGGGCAGATCCATGCGCGCCAGGACGTAATGGTAGATGTCCGGGGCGGGCTTCTTCGCCGGCACGATGTCGCCGGCGGCGATCAGCTCGAACCAGTCCTCCGCCTCCGGCGCCAGGCTGGCCCTGATCAGGGCGGAGACGTTGTCCGCGGTGGTGGTGGTGGCTATGCCCAGCCTCAGGCCGGCAGCGCGCGCTTCATCGATCAGCCGCCTGACGCCCGGGCGCAGCGGGAGCGCGCCCGAGTCGACCCGCGCCAGGTAGTGGCGCGTCTTGCTCCGGTGCAACGCTGCCACGAGGCCCTCAAAATCCGGCGGCAAAGCGTAGTTGGGCTGGAAGCGTTCGCAGTAGTGGCGGATCCGCTCCTTGCCGCCGGTGACCGCCAGCAGCTCGCCGTAGAGCCTCTCGTCCCAAACCCAGGGCAGACCGGCCTCGGAAAAGGCGGCATTGAAGGCCGGCAGATGGCCGTCGCGCTCGGTGTCGGCGAGCGTGCCATCGACGTCGAAGATCAGGGCGGCGAGTTCCATGACGTCAGTGTAGCGGCGTACCGCCATAAGCAATAGTCACAAATTCTTATGTCGATGATAAGCTGTCCGCAAATTTATGGAGTTCGCGATGAAGCACCTCACGCTGCGCCAGCTCAAGGTTTTCGAGGCGGTCGCGCGCCATCTGTCCTTCTCGCGCGCCGCGGAGGAGCTGCACCTCACCCAGCCGGCGGTGTCGATGCAGGTGAAGAGCCTGGAGGACGAGGCCGGCCTGCCGCTCACCGAGCAGGTCGGCAAGAAGATCTTCCTCACCGACGCCGGCGCCGAGCTGGCGCGCCACGCGCGCCTGATCGCGCAGCAGCTCGATGCGGCGGCGGAGGCGCTGGCGGCGATCCGCGGCGTGCGCGGCGGCCACCTGTCGATCGGCGTGGTCAGCACCACCAAGTACTTCGCGCCGCACCTCCTGACGGTGTTCCGCGCCCGCCATCCGGGCATCGAGATCGTCCTCGGGGTGCATAACCGGGAGATGATCGTGCGCCAGCTCGCCGACAACGAGATCGACCTCGCCATCATGGGCCGGGCGCCGCACGAGCTGGAGACGGTCGCGGTCGCCTTCGCCGAGAATCCGCTGGTGATCATCGCCGCTCCCGACCATCCGCTGGCCAGGCGGCGCAAGGTCGCCGCCGCCGATCTGGCGCAGGAGACCTTCATGATCCGCGAACCGGGCTCGGGCACGAGGAGCACGATGGAGCGCTACTTCGCCGAACAGGGGATGACGATCGCGCACACCTTCGAGATGAACAGCAACGAGACGATCAAGCAGGCGGTGATGGCCGGCATGGGCCTGTCCTTCATTTCGGAGAGCACCATCGGTCTGGAGCTGGCGGTCGGACGGCTCACCCGCCTGCGCGTCGCCGGCACCCCGGTGATGCGCCAGTGGAACGTGGTGCGCCGGGCCGAGAAACAGCTCTTGCCCCCGGCCCAGGCCTTCCACGACTTTCTGTGCCAGGAGGGCGCGCGCCTGATGCGCGAGGATCTGGAGACCGTGAGGCGGCAGGCGAGCCCTATAATGCCCCGATGATGCCGCGCTTCCACTGCCCGGGGCCGTTTGCCGCGGGCGCCACCGTCGCCCTGCCGTCGCAGGCGGAGCAGCATGCGCTGCGCGTGCTGCGACTGCGGCCGGGCGACGAGCTGGTGTTGTTTGACGGCGAGGGCGGCGAATGGCCCGGCCGACTGGTCGAGTCCGGGCGGGGACTGCGGGTGATGCTGGGCGAATGGCGCGAGGTCGAGCGCGAGGCGCCGCTGGCGCTGACCCTGGCCCAGGCGCTGGCCGTCGCCGACAAGATGGACTGGGTGGTGCAAAAGGCGGTCGAGTTGGGCGCGTGCGCGATCGTGCCGGTGCAGGCTAAGCGCAGCGTGCTGCGCCTGTCCGGTGAGCGCGCCGGCAAGCGCCTGCGCCACTGGCAGCAGGTGCTGGTCTCCGCCTGCGAGCAGTGCGGGCGCAACC
>JAJZPJ010000123.1 GCA_021811225.1 Pseudomonadota bacterium | reverse complement strand
CAAACTTCGCCGACAGCACCGTCGTGATCGCCGCCGTCAACGTCGTCTTCCCGTGGTCTACGTGCCCAATCGTCCCCACGTTCACGTGCGGCTTGGTACGCTCAAATTTGCCTTTTGCCATGATCGTCTACCCCAAAAGAAAATCCGATGAACCCGGCGCTACCTCCGTAGCGGGGGCCTTGCAATTCACACAATCAACTGGTGCCCATGACGTGGATTGAACACGTGGCCTCTCCCTTACCAAGGGAGTGCTCTACCACTGAGCTACATGGGCCCGAAAAACCTAAAGCGCCAAAACCTGGAGCGGGTGAAGGGAATCGAACCCTCGTCATAAGCTTGGAAGGCTTCTGCTCTACCATTGAGCTACACCCGCCCGATCCCTAAACTCTCTCTCTGCGAAACCCCAAAACCAGCCCTGCTCCCTGCTCTGCCGGTACTCTCGTTACTGTTGGTGGAGGGGGAAGGATTCGAACCTTCGAAGGCAGAGCCGGCAGATTTACAGTCTGCTCCCTTTAACCGCTCGGGAACCCCTCCAGCGAAACGGCCGATTTTGAGCTCTTTGCCGGGGAAAGTCAAGCCTTCCGGAGACTTCCCCGCCCGGTGCCCGCCGGTTCGAACAAAGCCGGGTAGAATCCGCCGCACCGAAGACTTCGTTCGACCCCGCCATGGATGCCCGTCATGACACCGCGCAGGTACCGCCGCAATTCATCGCCGCCATGCGCGAGCGTTTCGGCGGCCGTTTCTCCACCGCCGCAGCGGTTCGCGCGCACCACGGCAAGGACGAGTCATCCCTGCCGCCGGCGCCGCCCGACGCGGTCCTGTTCGCGCAGAGCACCGCCGAGGTCGCGGAGGCCGTGCGGATCTGCCGCGCCCACCGCATCCCGATCATCCCCTTCGGCACCGGCACCTCGCTGGAAGGACACCTGTTGGCGGTCCGCGGCGGACTCTCGATCGATCTCTCGAACATGAATGCGGTGCTCGCCGTGCGCTCCGAGGATCTCGACGCCACGGTGCAGCCCGGCGTGACGAGGAAGCAGTTGAATGCCGCTCTGCACGGCACCGGCCTGTTCTTCCCCATCGATCCCGGCGCCGACGCCAGCCTGGGCGGCATGGCGGCGACCCGCGCCTCGGGCACCAATGCCGTGCGCTACGGCACCATGCGCGACAACGTCCTGGCGATGACCGTGGTGACCGCCGATGGCGCCATCGTCAAAACCGGTAGCCGCGCCAAGAAATCCGCAGCCGGCTACGATCTGACCCGGCTGTTCATCGGTTCCGAGGGTACGCTCGGCATCATCACCGAGCTCACCGTCCGTCTGTATCCGGTGCCCGAGGCGATCTCGTCCGCCGTTTGCGCCTTTCCGAGTGTCGTCGAGGCGGTCGGCACCGTCATCCAAACCATCCAGCTCGGCGTGCCGGTGGCGCGCATCGAATTGCTCGACGCGCTGGCGATCAAGGCCATCAACCGCCACAGCAAGACGACGCTGCGCGAGGCGCCGACGCTGTTCTTCGAGTTTCACGGTTCGCCCGCCGGCGTCGAGGAGCAAGCCCGAACGGTGCAGGCTATCGCTGGCGAACACGGCGGCATGGACTTCGAATGGGCGACCCGTCCCGAAGACAGAAGCCGTCTATGGCAGGCTCGTCACGACGTCTATTACGCCTGCCTGGGCTTGAAACCGGGGGCGCGGGCGCTGACCACCGACGTCTGCGTGCCGATCTCGCGGTTGGCCGACTGCATCACTGCTACCGTTGCCGACGTCGCGGCTTCCGGATTGATCGCGCCGCTGCTCGGTCACGTCGGCGACGGCAACTTCCACCTGGTGCTGCTGGTCGACCCCGACGATGGCGCCGAGGTCGCGCGGGTCCACGAACTTTCTGCCCGGCTGGTCGACCGCGCCCTGGAAATGGAAGGCACCTCCACCGGCGAACACGGCATCGGCCTCGGCAAGCAGAAATACATGGTGCGCGAACACGGGGATGCCGCCCTCGCGGTGATGCGCGCGATGAAACGCGCGCTTGATCCGGACGACCTGATGAACCCCGGAAAGATCCTGCCGCCCGGCTGAAGGCGCGCAACCTCCCTCATGTCGCCGCTGCGTACCGCCGCTCTCGCCCAGATCCTGGGCGGCGTGATCGCCGTCTTCCTGGTTCAGATCGCTTACCCGAGGCTTTTCGCTGCGCCTCTCGTGGTCGCGGCGATACAGGGTGCTTGCGCGGCGATGGTCAGCGCCAGGCTGGGGGCGCCGAAATGGTGGCTGGGCATTCACCTGTGTTTCCTGCCGGCGGCACTCTGGCTCACCCGGCTGGGACAGGATCTGGGCATCGCGCCGCTCTGGTATTTCGCTGGCTTTATTGCTCTGCTGCTGGTCTTTTGGCGCACCGACCGCAACCAGGTCCCGCTCTACCTCTCCAACGCCGCCACCGCGGCAGCGCTCGCCTCCGCACTACCGGATGCCCCTTGCCAAGTCATCGACTTAGGCTGCGGCGACGGCAATCTGCTGCGCCGGCTCGCGGCCGGGCGGCCGGACTGCGACTTCGTCGGCATCGAGCACGCCCCCCTGCCCTGGCTTTGGGCCAAGCTGGCCAGCATCGGCCGGACGAACCTGGAGATACACTACGGCAATTTCTGGCGGCTACGCCTCGACCGTTTCGATCTCGTCTATGCCTTCCTCTCGCCGGTGCCGATGCCGCGCCTGATCGTCAAGGCACGCACCGAGATGCGTCCCGGAACGCTGCTGGTGGCGAACAGTTTTGCCGTCCCGGGAGTGGTTCCCGAACACGTCATCGAAGTCTGCGACCGACGTGCCACCAGACTCTACTGCTATCGGATGAGCGGCGACCGACAATGATTGCAGCACTCGCTCATTAGCTCAATTTGCGGGCCGATTGCCTTGCATTTCGCCGCATCGCCGCCCCCGCGCTTCGCCAATAATCCCAGCCTGAATCAAGCCTGAACGCGATGGCGGTCAGGCACAGGAGGCATCATGGCGGACATCATCTGCGTTATCGGCAACAAGGGCGGCACCGGCAAGACCACGCTCTCGCACATGCTGTGCCAGGGCATGGGCTTGCTCGGCAAGCGCTCGGTATGCGTGCTCACCGACACCCATCGCGAGCCGCTCGACCCGAAGGGACGCCGCTACCTGACGGCCGACGCCCGAACCCGCGAGGCGCTGGCCAAGGTGGTCGACAAGATCCGCTCGCTGAGAGCTTGGCTCGGCGTCATCGACGGCGGCGGCAACCGCAGCGAAATGGACCGCAAGCTCTATGGCTTGGCCGACCTGGTGCTGCTGCCGTTTCGCGATTCGCACGAGGACATTCGCACCGTGATTCGCGACCTGGAGACTTTTCCCCGCGCCTACGCCATACCGACGCAATGGCCAACCAACGCCTGGCAGCGCGAGGCGGCGGAAAACACCGTGGCCGAGCATCTCGCGCCCTATCGCGACCGCATCCTCGAACCCTTGTGGAGCTTGTCCGCCACCAAGCTGCTGCTGCAGAACCAACTCCCCGCCGCGCTGCCGACGCCACTGGGCAATGCCTGCCGCGGCGTGGCGCACCAGGTGCTCGACTTGCTGCAGATTTCCGTCGACGAGGATAGCGATGTCCGGGAGAGTGACCGCGCGCGCGTTCCCGGCGCAACGCTGACTACGGGCAGTCAGGTTCCGGCCGCATCGGTTCCGGCCTGAACCGGCCTTAGAGCCTGGCGGGTTTGCGCTTGTTGACGATCAACAAGGCCTGGCCGCGATTGGTGACCTTGAGCGCCTTGAAAATGGCCGAGACATGGATCTTGACCGTCCCTTCGGTCAGGCCGAGCAGATCGGCAATCTCCCGATTGGTCTTGCCCTGGCCCAGGAGTTCCAGCACCCGCATCTGCCCCGCCGTGATGCCATAGCGTTCCGACAATGAGCGGTTGCCGCCGTGTGCCTCCTGCAGTTCCGGCGGCAGGAAGACGACCCCCGAGAGCACTTGGCGGAGGGCATCGAGGAGTTCTTCGCTGGAACTGTATTTCGGCACGAAACCCGAAGCGCCCTGGCGCATCGCCCGCGCGACGGTATCGGCATCATCGAGCGCCGACAGGATCACCACCGGCAGCGAAGGAAATCGCTTGCGCAGCACGCCCAGGAAGGCCATGCCGTTGATCCCGGGCATCATCAGGTCGAGCAGCACCAGGTCATAATCCTCGCTTTGCAACTCCCGCAGAGCCTCATCGGCGTCTTGGGCCCCGGCGCAGGCGACCCCATCCCCCAGCTGGTGCAGGGTTTGCATCAGGCCCTCGCGCACCAGCGCGTGATCGTCAATAACCAGAAGTCTCAGCACGGTAGTCACCACCAGTTGACCATGACATTTAGAAGTTTAACGCAATTTCCGCCATATTTGCCGCTTTACGGTAACATCAGCCGGTCACTTACCGGGGAGTCACCATGTCCGACGCGTCGCAGGACCCCCTTGAGTTTCTCAAGTCGATGTGGGGCAGCATGGGCTTCCCCCTGCCCGGGATGGTCACCCCGACGCTCGACTTGGGCGAACTGGACAAGCGGATCACCGATCTAAAGACGGTGGAGAACTGGCTCAAGATGAATCTCGGCATGCTGCAGATGTCCATTCAGGGACTGGAAATGCAGCGTACCACGGTCGCGGCGATGCAGGCCATGGGATCGACTGCCGGCGGCGAGGCCGGCGCTGCCCCGGGCGCGGCCAATCCCGGCCTGTGGCCTTGGAACTTCATGCAGCCGGCCGATGCCGCCGCCGTTCCTCCTTCCGACGAGAAGAAATAGCGCAACGCTGGCACCAGGAAAGGTTGTGGGATGGAGAAGGTGCGGGTATCCAAACTGATGTCCGAACAGGGTCTGTGTTCCCGCCGGGAGGCGGACGCTTACATCGAGCGCGGCTGGGTCTTTGTCGATGGGGTGGCGGTGAGCGAATTGGGTTTCAGGGTCTTCCCAAACCAGAAGATCACCTTGAGTCAAGCGGCCCAGAAGAACCAGCTCGCCCGCGTCACCATCCTGCTCAACAAGCCGGTCGGCTACGTCTCGGCCCAGCCGGAGCCGGGCTACCGCCCGGCAGCGAGCCTGATCAACGCCGACTCGCGCTTTGCCGGCGACCGCTCGACGCAGCGTTTCAGCCCGGTACATCTCAAGGGCCTGGCACCCGCCGGCCGGCTGGACATCGACTCCCAGGGCCTGCTGGTGCTGACCCAGGACGGACGCATCGCCAAGCTGCTGATCGGCGACGATTCCGCCGTGGAGAAGGAATATCTGGTGCGCGTCGCGGGAACGCTGCCGGAGAAGGGACTGGCGCAGCTCCGACACGGCCTGAGCCTGGACGGTGAAGCGCTCAGACCGGCCAAGGTCAGTTGGCAAAACGAGGACCAGCTCCGCTTCGTTCTGCGTCAAGGCAAGAAACGCCAGATCCGGCGCATGTGCGAACTGGTCGGCCTGACCGTGCTGGGCTTGAAACGGGTACGCATCGGCAGCGTGCTGCTGGGCGATCTGCCCGAGGGCAAATGGCGCTACCTGCGTCCCGACGAGCGGTTCTAGACCGGGCAGGGTAGAGACCGGCCCTACATGCTCCTGCGGTATTGCCCGCCGACCTCGAACAGCGCTGCGCTGATCTGGCCCAGCGAGCAGACGCGCACGGCGTCCATCAGCACCTCGAAGACGTTGCCGTTACTGATCACCGTCTGTTTGAGACGCTCCAGCATGGCCGGACCGGCGGCGGCGTGGCGCGCTTGGAAATCCGACAGGCGCTCGATCTGCGAGCGCTTTTCTTCTTCGGTCGAACGCGCCAGTTCGACCTCCACCTGGGCATCGCCCTTGGGATTCCTGAAGGTATTGACGCCGATGATCGGATAAGAGCCGTCGTGCTTCTTGTGCTCGTAGGTGAGCGACTCCTCCTGGATCTTGCCGCGCTGGTAGCCGGTCTCCATGGCGCCGAGCACCCCGCCTCGGGAGGCGATGGCCTCGAACTCCTTGAGCACCGCCTCCTCCACCAGGTCGGTCAATTCGTCGATGATGAAGCTGCCCTGGTTGGGATTCTCGTTCTTGGCCAGGCCCCATTCGCGGTTGATCACCAGCTGGATCGCCATCGCCCGGCGCACCGAGTCGTCGGTCGGGGTGGTGATCGCCTCGTCGAAGGCGTTGGTGTGCAGCGAGTTGCAGTTGTCGTAGATGGCGATCAGCGCCTGCAGCGTCGTCCTGATGTCGTTGAAGGCCATCTCCTGGGCGTGCAGCGAACGGCCCGAGGTCTGGACGTGGTACTTGAGCTTCTGGCTGCGCTCGGCTCCACCGTATTTGTGCTTCATCGCCACCGCCCAGATGCGCCGGGCGACCCGTCCGATCACCGTATATTCCGGATCCATGCCGTTGGAAAAGAAGAACGACAGGTTGGGGGCGAAGTCGTCGATGTGCATGCCGCGCGCCAGATAGGCTTCGACGTAGGTGAAGCCGTTGGCCAACGTGAAGGCGAGCTGGGAAATCGGGTTGGCGCCGGCCTCGGCGATGTGATAGCCGGAGATCGACACCGAGTAGAAGTTCCCGATGTCGTGATGAACGAAATATTCCTGGATGTCGCCCATCATCTTCAGCGCGAATTCGGTCGAGAAGATGCAGGTGTTCTGTCCCTGGTCCTCCTTCAGAATGTCGGCCTGGACCGTGCCGCGGACGCGGGAGAGCGTCCAGGCGCGGATTTTTTCCGCCTCGTCCTCGGTCGGGGAGCGCCCGTTGTCGGCGCGGAACTTGTCCAGCTGCTGCTCGATCGCGGTGTTGAAGAACATCGCCAGGATCATCGGCGCCGGGCCGTTGATGGTCATCGACACCGAGGTGGCAGGCGAACACAGGTCGAAGCCCGAGTAGAGCACCTTCATGTCGTCGACGCTGGCGATCGAGACGCCGGAATTGCCGACCTTGCCGTAGATGTCCGGACGCCGGTCGGGATCGCAGCCGTACAGCGTCACCGAGTCGAAGGCGGTGGATAGCCGCTTGGCCGGCAGCCCCTCGGAGACCGCCTTGAAGCGGCGGTTGGTGCGGAATGCATCGCCCTCGCCGGCGAACATCCGGGTCGGGTCCTCGTTCTCGCGCTTGAAGGCGAAGACGCCGGCGGTAAACGGAAAGGCGCCGGGCAGGTTCTCGCGCAGCAAAAAGCGCAGGATCTCGCCTTCGTCGCCGAAGGCGGGCAGGGAGACCTTGCGGATCTTGCTGCCCGAGAGCGAGGTGTGGACGAGCGCGGTGCGGATCTCCTGGTCGCGGATCTTGACCGCATATTCGTCCCGGCCGTAGAGCTCGACGGTCTTCGGCCACATCGCCAGGAGCTTCCTGGCGGCCGGATCGAGCTGGCCGTCCTTCCAGGCGATCAGCTCGTCGAAGTCGCTCACCGCCTTGCCGCGGCTCGCGAACAGATTCCTGGCGATCGAAAGCGCCTGACGCTCCCGGGCGAACTCGACCTGCGCCGCGGCATGCCGGTGGTAGCCGCGCACGGACTCGGCGATCTCGGCCAGGTAGCGCACCCTGGCATTGGGCACGATGGCGCGCGAAGCCGAGGAGTGTCTGACCGAAGTCCGAGGCAGTTTTCCCGCCTGAGCGGCCAGTCCAAGCTCGCGCAGGCGCTGCAGCAGCGCCTGATAGAGGGCGGTGACGCCGTCGTCGTTGAAGCGCGCCGCCATGGTGCCGAACACCGGCATGGCCTCGGGCGCCTCGGAGAAGCGGCCGCGGTTCCTCTGCACCTGCTTCATGACGTCGCGCAGCGCGTCTTCGGCGCCCTTGCGGTCGAACTTGTTGATCGCCACGAAGTCGGCGAAGTCGAGCATGTCGATCTTCTCCAGCTGGCTCGCCGCACCGAA